>CANQLT010000020.1 GCA_947624775.1 uncultured Monoglobus sp. | reverse complement strand
CCCCCACCTTACGGCAGGGGAGGCTAATGTCAGGCTCCCCTTCCCTTGGGAGGGGGAGCTGGCGCCGAAGGCGACTGAGAGGGTGGCCTACATCAGCCCCTCCAGAGCGGCGTATATTTCGGGGTGCTTTTTCTTTAGGTTTAGGGGTTTGAAATCCCTGTCGGTGAAGCCGTGGGTGGTGTATCCCTCGGCGAGGAGGCACTCGTCGTCGCAGCGTATTATCTTATAATCGAACACGCACTTGGCGGCGCCCAGCCGTCTGAGGCTGACCTCTATCCACACGTCGTCCTGGTACTTTGCTCCGCGGATAAATTTGGCATAACAGTCAAGGAGCGGCAGCAGCACGCCCCGCTCCTCAACTTCACGGTAGGACATTCCGCAGGTTTTGAAAAACTCGGTCCTGCCTACCTCGAACCACGGAAAATATCTTGAGTGATGCACGACGCCCATACTGTCGGTCTCGGCGTAGCGCACCGTTATCTTGGTTCTGAACAATTAAAACTCGCCTCTTAACGCGTTACATTATCTTGGCGACGCCCGAATATACCTGACCTCTGGGGCCGTCGATAGTCACGGTCGTGCCGTTTTTGAGCAGCTTGGTGGCTCCGTCAACGCCTACCAGCACGGGGATATCCAGCGTCATGCCCACGATAGCCGCGTGGGATGTCGCGCCGCCGACCTCGGTGATGATGGCCGAGGCGCGTCTGCAAAGGGATATGAGCTCGTTGTTGGTCTCGTGGATAACCAGAATGTCGCCGTCCTCAAAGTTCTTGAGCGCCTCGTTGCTGTTGGCCGCTACGCAAACCTTGCCGCTGACCGAATTGGTGGAGATGCTCTGGCCCGACGCCAGCATGTCGCCCACCAGCTGGACTTTTAGCACGTTGGTGGTGCCGCTGATTCCGAGAGGCGATCCGCCCGTCAGAACGACAACGTCGCCCTTTTTGACGATATCGGTCTCCTCGACCGCGCACTCCACCGCGTGGGTGAACAGCTCGTCGCTGGTGTTCTTCATCTCGGTCAGGATCGGGGTTATGCCCCAGCTCAGGTTGAGCTGGCGCCACGCCTTCTTGCTCATGGTTCCCGCGATTATCGGGCAGCTGGGTCTGTAGGCCGCTATCTGGCGCGGCGTGTAGCCTGACTTGGACACCGTGATGATCGCGGTGGCGCCCAGATCGTGGGCGGTGGTGCAGGAAGAGTGGCTGATCGCGTTCGAAACGCTGGGCGACTGCTCGATGTGCCGCGACTCAAACTGCGCTATGTAGTCGATCTTTTCCTCGGTCTTGTTGCAGATCTGCGCCATTGTCCTGAGAGCGCGGACGGGATACTTGCCCACCGCGGTCTCGCCCGAGAGCATAACGATCGAGGTTCCGTCGTACACCGCGTTGGCAACGTCGGATATCTCGGCACGGGTCGGGCGCGGATTGTAGGTTATGCTGTCCAGCATCTGCGTGGCGGTGACGACCATCTTGCCCGCGCTGTAGCATTGCTGAATGAGCTTTTTCTGAATGGCGGGCAGCTCGTCGAACGAGATCTCAACGCCCATGTCGCCTCTGGCGACCATGATTCCGTCGCTGACCTTGAGTATCGACTCAACGTTGTCAACGCCCTGTCTGTTCTCGATCTTTGAGATGATCTGGATGTCCTCTCCGCCGTTCTGCTCAAGGATGCGCTTGATCTCAAGCACGTCGAAGGCGGAGCGCACGAACGACGCCGCGATAAAATCAAAGTCCTGCTCGATGCCGAACTTGATGTCCGCCTCGTCTTTTTCGCTCATGTAGTCCATACTCAGCTCGATGCCGGGCACGTTGATGCCCTTGTGGTTGCTGACCGGGCCGCCGTTCATGACCTCGCAGATCACGTCGCCGCCCTTGACGTTCGAGACAACCATCTCGATCAGACCGTCGTCGATCAGTACCTTGTCGCCGGGGCGCACGTCCTCGGCCAGGTGCTTGTAGGTTATCATGCAGCGCTTCTCGTCGCCCATGACCTTTTTGGGCGTGAGCGTGAACGTCTGGCCCGCTTCAAGCATTACCTTTCCCTCTTTGAAGTCGCCCGTCCTGACCTCGGGGCCCTTTGTGTCAAGCAGCAGAGCCACGGGCAGATTCAGCTCCTCGCGCATTTTCTTGACCGCGTTTATGCGGACAAGGTGATCCTCGTGCGTGCCGTGTGAAAAATTGATCCTGGCGCAGTTCATGCCGCCCAGCATCAGCTTTCTCAGCACCTCCGGGTCGTCGGTCGCGGGACCCAGGGTGCAGATGATTTTGGTTTTTCTTGTCATTTGTCTACCTCCCCTACATTTATTATTCCTGTTTTTGTATAAAGTTTTGCTTTTCCTCTGATCTTGATCGCCGAGGTGTTCTCGGTGAACTGGGCGATATACGCCTCGCCCTTGTCGAGCTTTTCGGTGTGGTGGAACTTGGTGTCCCTGCCGCGGGTCAGCCCGATGATCGTGACCCCGTCCTCCTCGGCGAGGACCGTTATATAATCCCCGAAGGTGCTCTCGTCCATAATACGCCTCCTGACTTAAATTTACTATTATAAATAATTATATAACAACCAAAACAAAAATGCAAGAAAAATCTGCGTAAATTTTATTAAATTTTACAAAACTTTTGAGCGCGGTGATATAATACCTATAAAACCTATTGACAAACTATGATAACGCTGTTAGAATATTCTTGACAATTTGGAAAAAACCGTATATAATATCATACAATAGTATTCAGAGACAATTGGCAGGTGATTTAATGAATTGGGATTTTATCCTGAAATATCTCCCGTTGTATGAGACCGCGGCTCTGCTGACCGTAAAGATCGGTCTTATCGGCATCGCGCTGTCGATCGCGGTCGGGTTTTTGTGCGCGGCGGCCCTTTATTTCAAAGTGCCGGTTCTGAGACAAATTGTTGTCGTATATATTGAGATAAGCCGCAACACTCCGCTGCTTATCCAGCTGTTTTTCATATACTACGCCCTGCCTAAAATAGGCATCGCCATGAGCGCGCAGCTCTGCGGAGTTCTCGGCCTGGCGTTTCTGGGCGGCAGCTATATGGCCGAGGCGTTCAGGAGCGGCCTTGAGGCGGTGGAGCCTATACAGAACGAGAGCGCGCTCAGCCTCGGTATGGAAAGGTCGCAGGCGCTCAGGTACGTGGTACTGCCCCAGGCGGTCTCGATCAGCGTTCCCGCCTTTGTGGCGAACATCATATTCCTGCTGAAGGAGACCAGCGTTTTCAGCGCCATAAGCCTTATGGACCTGATGTTCACCGCCAAAGACCTGATAGGCCAGTATTACAAGACCACCGAGAGTCTGTTTTTGCTGGTGGTGTTTTATCTGATAATACTTCTGCCGGTGTCGATATTGGGCAGCTATGTCGAAAGGAGGCTGCGCTATGCCGGATTTGGGTCTTGACGTATTGTTCAAGGGCAAAAACATGCTCCGTCTTTTGGGCGGACTGTGGGTCGCGGTCAGGATCAGCCTTATCTCGGTGGCGCTCAGTATACCGCTTGGCATACTGCTGGGCATAGTCATGACGTGGAAAAATCCGATAACCAAGACCGTCACCCGAATATATCTCGAGTTTATCAGGATAATGCCGCAGCTGGTGTTGCTGTTCATCGTGTTTTTCAGCTCCACACGAACCTTCGGCTGGGACATCTCGGGAGAGCTCGCCTCGGTGATAGTGTTCACCGCGTGGGGAACCGCCGAGATGGGCGATCTGGTGCGGGGCGCGCTGATAAGCATACCAAAGCACCAGTACGAGAGCGGCGCGGCGCTGGCGCTCAGCCCGTTTCAGACGTATTTTTACATAATAATACCTCAGACGGTGCGCAGGCTTATCCCGCTTTCGATAAATTTGGTAACGAGAATGATAAAGACCACCAGCCTGATACTGATGATAGGCGTTGTGGAGGTGCTCAAGGTGGCGCAGCAGATAATCGAAGCCAACCGCATGTCGAGCCCCAACGCCGCGTTCGGGATCTATCTGGTCGTGCTTATTATGTATTTCATGATATGCTGGCCGATAAGTATGCTGGCAAGGTATCTTGAAAAGAAATGGAGGTAGGACCATGGCCGAAGTACTGCTTAAAGTGAAGGACCTTGTGAAACAATTCGACGGCGGCACGGTGCTTGACGGCATCAGCTTTGACGTGCGCCGCGGCGAGGTAATAGTCGTGGTGGGCTCCAGCGGCTGCGGCAAGAGCACGCTGCTCAGGTGCATCAACGCTCTTGAGCCGATACAGGGCGGCAGCGTGGAGCTCGGCGGAGAGCCCGTGGTGTACGGCAGCAAAAATCTCGCCAAAATGAGGCAGCAGATAGGTATGGTTTTCCAGAGCTACGACCTGTTCCCGCACATGAACGTTATCGACAACATCCTGCTTGCGCCCCTGAAGGTGCAGAAGCGGAACAAGAGCGAGGTGCGCGCCGAGGCGATGGAACTTTTAAAGCGCGTCGGCCTTGACGACAAGGCGGAGAGCTATCCGCGCCAGCTGTCGGGCGGACAGAAACAGAGAGTGGCGATCGTGCGCGCCCTGTGTATGCACCCTGTGCTGCTGCTGTTCGACGAGGTGACAGCGGCTCTCGACCCCGAGATGGTCCGCGAGGTGCTGGACGTTATGCTCGACCTTGCGGGGCAGGGCCGAACCATGATAATCGTCACCCACGAGATGCAGTTCGCGCGGGCGATAGCGGACAGAGTTCTGTTTATCGACAACGGAAAAATAGTCGAGGACTCGAACCCCGACACGTTCTTCGAAAGCCCAAAGTCGGACAGAGCGAAACAATTTTTGAATATTTTTAATTTTGAAAGGAGCAAATAAACTATGAGAAATTTAAGAAGAATAGCGGCGGTAATTCTGGCGATCGCGATGGTATTCGCGCTGGCGGCCTGCGGCTCAAGCGGCGGCAGCGGAAACACGGCGAGCACCGACACGGCCGCGGACAAGGCGGACACATCGGCGAAGTACCGCACCCTTGACGAGATCAAGGAGGACGGCGAGATAAACATCGGCGTTTTCTCCGACAAGAACCCCTTCGGATATGTGGACGAGAACGGCGAGTACCAAGGCTATGACGTGTATTTCGCGAACCGCATAGGCGAGGACCTGGGCGTTAAGGTAAACTTCGTCTCGACCGAGGCGGCCAACCGTATAGAGTATCTCCAGACAGGAAAGGTCGACGTTATACTCGCCAACTTCACGGTGACGCCCGAGAGAGCCGAGGAGGTAGACTTCGCGCTGCCCTACATGAACGTGGCGCTGGGAGTTGTCTCGCCCGACAGCAGGATCATCACGAGCCTCGATGATCTCACGGCCGACGATGAGGTAATAGTTATCTCGGGCACGACCGCCGAGACCTACCTCACCGAGAACAACCCGGAGATCAAGCTCCAGAAATATGATACATACGCCAACGCCAAGAACGCTCTCGAAAACGGAAACGCGGCGGCGTGGGCCAACGACAACACCGAGGTCATAGCCTACGCGCTCCAGAACCCGGGCTACACAGTGGGCATACCCACGCTGGGCAGCAACGACACCATCGCGCCCGCGGTAACCAAGGGCAACGACACGCTGCTCAAATGGCTGAACGACGAGATCATTGCGCTGGGAGAGGAAAACTTCTTCCACGCCGACTATGAGGAAACACTGGTGGACACCTACGGCACCGAATACGAGGAAAGCCTCGTAGTGGAAAGCGGCAACGCAGCAAAGTAGTGATTAGAGATTAGCAAATAGTGAATAGGCTACCCCCTCAGTCGCTCCGCGACAGCTCCCCCTCCTAAAGGAAGGGGAGCCTTATTTTGCCTCCCCTGCCGTTAGGTGGGGGAGGGGGGGACTGCGGCCGGAGCCGCGAAGCGGGTTCGTGGCGCTAACGTATTTCGTTTGCACAAATAAACGAGGCCACAAATCATTAACATAAGCGGACATGACGCGACAGCGGTGGAAGGGGCCCTCCTATTCCTCCAGCATCATATCGATTATCTTATCCTCAATGGCGGAATAGTCGCTTTTCTCACTTTCAAAATTATTAAATTTTTTACGCGCGCTATATTTGTTATATTTTTTATTTGTTTTATTTTGTTTATATAATGTTCGCGCATAGGGCTCGGACTGCGCCGCGGAGTGTGCCGCGGAGTGCGCTCGGGGTGTGTCGCGGGCTGTGTCGTTTAAAACGACGCACTCCCCTCTTTCGGAAAACGGTATGACCTCATATTCGGTGCATCTGTTGGCGCCCCGCTCCCGAAAATCTATCAGTCCGTTCTGTTTTAATGTGTTTCTGGCTCTGTATATGGCGTCCTTCTTGAGTCCGGTTTTCAGTTCCAGCGTTTGAATCGGCACCGCGAAACTCTTTTTCCATCTCAGTTTGTTGTTTATGTGCATAAGCGCGTACCATAAAACGATCACCGACGATGAGGATGGGTTTTCATCCAGCCAATTGTTAAACTCCAGAATCTCTGTCAAGTAGTTCACAAAGCCTCCTCCTTTCGTTTTTTATTTCTGCCTGTATTTTAACGCAAAACGGGTGCCGCGGAGTGCCAAGCTCGAAAAAAGGCTGTATGCGGTCTTGTTTGTCGGCTTATTTTAAATAATGTATTGACTTACGCGCCTGATAAGTGTTATAATATTTTTATTGGGAAACTTTGTTTCCGCAAGCAATATTTTTTTGGAGTGATACATTTGAACAAAGGAAGGATTACCCACACTCCCACCGGACTGGCGGACGTGCTGTGCGACGAGTGTGAGCTGAAACTTCGGATAGAGAACAAGGCGATGGAGGTGTTCGGCTCGTTCGGCTACAGACCCGTGCGGACGCCCACCTTTGAATATTTTGACGTGTACAACGTGACGACGCCGACACAGGCGGAGCACATGTTCAAGTTTTTCGACACCAACGGCCGTATGCTGGCGCTCCGCCCCGACATAACCACATCGGTGGCGAGAATGATAGCAACCAAGGCCAAAAAAGAGGACTTCCCGATACGCGTGTCGTACCTCGGCAGCGCGTTTAGAAACGAGGAGAATTTCAGCCGCGCGCGCCAGAGGGAGTTCACCCAGACGGGCGTTGAGCTGATCGGCGACAAGAGCCCCTCGGCCGACGCGGAGGTCATCGAGATAGCGATCAAGACACTCAGGGAATCGGGGATAAAAAATTTCCAGATCGACCTGGGACAGGTGGAATTTTTCAAAGGTCTGGTGGAGCAGGCGGGGCTTTCGGACAGCGAGAGCGACATTCTGCGCCGCCACATCAACGACAAGGATTTTATCGCGGTGGAGAACGACCTGAGCGAAATGGGCGTGGACGGCGATATGCGGCAGAGGTTCGCGTCGCTTTCGACCATGTTCGGCGGGATCGAGATAGTGGACGCGGCCATCGACGACCGCAGCCTGAACCGCCGCTCTAAGGACGCGCTTATAAACCTCAAAGAGGTCTACTATATCCTGACCCAAAAGGGGCTTGACAAATACGTCTCGTTCGATCTGGGAATGGTGCAGAACATCGACTACTACACAGGAATAATAATCCGCGGATTTACATACGGCGTGGGCTTTCCCGTGTGCAGCGGCGGCAGATACGACGGCCTGCTGGAAAAATTCGGCAGGGACGTTCCCGCAACAGGCATCGCGGTCGGAGTGGAGCGCGTGCTGGAAACGCTCTATGACGAGGAGCGCGGAGAGGACACGCAGCGAGACAGCGAGTACGTGACCGTGGCGCTTGCCAAGGGACGACTGGCGGAGCTGTCGGTGGACATATTCGAAAAGATCGGCTTTGACGTGAGCGAGCTCAAAGAGGAGAGCCGCAAGCTCATATTCACCGACGAGAAAAACAAAATAAAATTCATTCTGGTAAAAGCCTCCGACGTGCCCACCTATGTGGAGTACGGCGCGGCGGACATGGGCATAGTGGGCAAGGACACGCTGCTTGAGAGTGACAAGAATCTCTACGAGGTCCTGGATCTCGGTTTCGGCGCCTGCAAAATGGCGGTCGCGGGGCCGAGTGAGCTCAAAGGCAGCCTTGGCAGCCGCAACATCACGAGGGTCGCCAGCAAGTATCCCGACATCGCCCGCGAATATTTCCAGAAAGTCAAGGGCAGAACGGTCGACATCATAAAGCTGAACGGCTCGGTGGAGCTCGGCCCGCTGGTCGGCCTTTCGGAGGTCATTGTGGATATCGTGGAAAGCGGCAAGACCCTCAAAGAGAACGGGCTCGAAGTTCTTGAGGACGTGTGCGCGCTGTCGGCGCGGCTGGTCGTCAACCGCGTCAGCATGAAACTCAAACGCGACAAGATAATGGACATCATACTGAGGGTAAAGGGGGAGATCTCGAAGTGACGATTTATCCCGCGATTGACATAATAGACGGAAAGTGCGTGCGCCTCAAAATGGGCGACTACTCGCAAAAGACCGTGTTCGGAGACGATCCGATAGCGGTCGCCAAAGAGTGGGAACGCCTCGGCGCCAAGTTTATACACATAGTCGATCTGGACGGCGCCCGCTCGGGAGATATGCCGAATTTTGACCTGATCTCCAAAATCGCCAAGTCGGTCTCGGCGAAGATCGAGGTGGGCGGCGGAATACGCGACATGACCGCGGTCGACCGCTATCTTGAATCGGGAGTGCACAGAGTTATCCTGGGCACGGCGGCGCTCAGAAATCCCGCGTTCGCCCGCGCCGCGGCTCAGAAATACGGTGAGCGCGTGGCGGTTGGGATAGACGCCAAGGACGGCAAGGTCGCGGTGAGCGGCTGGGAAGAAGTCAGCTCGTCCGACGCGGCGGAGTTCGCCAAAGAGATGGAGCGCGCCGGAGTCAAGACCATAATATACACCGACATAGCCACCGACGGAATGCTGAGCGGGCCCAACATAAAGGCCATGGAGGAAATGGTAAACGCCGTGAGTATAGACGTTGTGGCGTCGGGCGGAGTCTCGAAACTTGAGGACGTGGCCGCCCTCAAAAAGATCGGCGTTGAGGGCGCGATAATAGGCAAGGCGCTTTACACAAAGGACATTGACCTCAGCCAAGCGCTGGCCGAGGCCGAAAATACAGAAAAGGACGTGAAGAATATGGACATCATTAAAGCGGATTTTATAAAGGACTTAAAGTTTGACAAGGACGGACTTATACCCGCCGTGGCGCAGGACAGCGTGAGCGGCGAGGTGCTTATGCTGGCCTACATGAACGCCGACAGCATAAGGGAGACGGTAAAGACAGGCCACGCCACCTACTTCAGCCGCAGCAGACAGCAGCTTTGGGAAAAGGGCGCGACCAGCGGGAACTTTCAGGACGTGGTCGAGATGTACGTCGACTGCGACCAGGACGCTATCGTGCTTAAAGTAAAGCAGACCGGAAACGCCTGCCACACCAACAACCACTCCTGCTTCTACCGCAGGGTGAAGGACGGCAAGCTCGAAGAGATACCCACCGGCACCGCGGCGAAGCCGGGCATACTTTATGATGTTTATAACGTCATTGTCGACCGCGTGAACCACCCCAAAAAGGGCTCATACACCAACTACCTTTTCGACAAGGGCATAGACAAGATGCTCAAAAAGGTCGGCGAGGAGGCCTCGGAGGTCATTATCGCGTCCAAGAATTACGTGAAGTCCGAAGTGCAGTACGAGACTGCCGACCTGCTGTATCACCTGTCGGTGGTGCTGGTGGAGCAGGGCCTCACCTGGGACGACATATTTGTTGAGCTGCAAAAAAGATACAAATAATATAAAAATTTTATTTATTAATTATTAGGAGGAATGAAAAATGATCGGTATTGAGCATATCTGTATCTGTGCGAAGGACACAGCCGCGCTGAAGGACTGGTACATGGACATGTTCGGCTGGAAGGTTGTGTATGACAACGGCAAGGGCACGTTCTTCTTAAAGGCGGACGACGGCGGAATGATCGAGTTCCAGAAGTCCGACATAGAGGGCGCCAAGGACGAGATGAAAACGATAGGCATCCGCCACATCGCCATCTCGGTAGACGACTTTGACGGCATGGTTGAAAAGCTGAAGGGCGCGGGAGTGAAGGTCCTGATAGACGCGGCGGTAAGCGCCAAGGGTATCGGCACCATGTACTTCGAGGACCCGGACGGCAACATCCTGCACATTATCCACAGAGTGACGCCGCTTTAAGGCGGATAACGCGAAACGGTTTTCAAGAGGGGGACGCGGAGGTCCGCGCCCCCCGAAATTTACGGAGCGTTTATAAATTGCTATTATGTTAAAACAGAATTATACCTCGACTGATTTGAAGGCCATGAGCTTTGATGAGCTTGACGAGCTTTCGGCCGAGATCAGAAATTTCATAATCTCCGCGGTGTCGCGCCGCGGCGGACACCTGGCCTCGTCTCTGGGCGCGGTCGAGCTGACCGTCGCGCTGCATCGGGCGTTTGACATCGGCGGCGGAGACAGCATAGTCTGGGACGTGGGCCACCAGAGCTACGCCCACAAAATCCTCACCGGCAGAGGCGAGGATTTTAAAACGCTGCGCAAATTCGGCGGTCTCAGCGGCTTTCCCAAATACGAGGAGGACAAGCGCGACACGTTCAACACGGGCCACAGCTCGACCTCGATCTCGGCGGCCTTCGGCATCGCCAAGAGCAAGGAGCTGAGAGGCGAAAAGGGCACAAGCATAGCGGTCATTGGCGACGGCGCAATGACGGGCGGCATGGCCTACGAGGCCTTGAATCACGCGGGGCATAATTCCGAAAATCTGATAATAGTGTATAACGACAACGGCATGTCGATCTCAAAAAACGTGGGCGGCTTTTCGCGCGCGATGAAAAAGCTCAGGAACGCGGAAAAATATTTAAAGTTCAAAGGCGACGTTAAATCGGCGCTCGACAACATTCCCATACTGGGCGCGCCCACAAAAAAGGGCCTGAGCCGCGTTAAAAACGACATCAAAAGCATGATGGTCGAGAGCAGCGCGCTGTTTGAGAGCATGGGATTTTTCTATATGGGCCCGGTGGACGGCCACGATATAGAGCATCTGGAGGCGGTGTTTGAATACGCCAAGACCGCGACCAAGCCCGTGTTTATCCATGTGCGCACCAAAAAGGGCAAGGGCTATCCGCCCGCCGAGGCCAACCCCGACCTGTACCACGGCGTTGGCAGCTTTGACATAAAGAGCGGAAAGCTGAAAAAAAGCGCGGGCGGCGAGAGCTGGTCAAGCCTTTTTGGCAGGACGCTGTGCAAATTCGCGGAGAGCGACAAGAGGATAGCCGCCGTCACCGCGGCGATGCCCGACGGAACCGGACTCAAGAATTTCGCGAAAAAATATCCCGATCGGTTTTTCGATGTGGGTATAGCCGAGCAGCACGCCGTCACCTTTTCGGCGGGTCTGGCGAGAGGCGGCATGAGGCCTGTTTTCGCGGTGTATTCCACGTTTTTGCAGAGGGCCTACGACCAGCTCCTGCACGACGTCGCGCTGCAAAAGCTGCCGGTCGTGCTGGCGGTCGACCGCTCGGGCCCTGTGGGCGGAGACGGGGAGACCCATCAGGGCGTGTATGACATATCATATCTGTCGCATATGCCGGGAATGACGATACTCTCCCCCGCGATCGCCGACGATTTGGAACCGATGCTCAAATATCTTATAAACAGCGGAAGGCCCGGAGCGGTGCGCTACCCCAGAGGAGCGGCGCAGAGCGAGGCGGACATAGGCGCCGAGGTGCCGCGCCTTTCCGAAAATACCTGTTTGCGGCCGAGAATGATAATCGACCGCGAGCGGCCCGACGTTTTGATAGTGTCGGTGGGCGTTATGCTCAAAAACGCGGTCGAGGCGGCGCGTATCCTTGAAGATTCGGGATATTCCGCGGCTGTGGCCGACGCGGTCTCGATAAAGCCCTTTGACAAGCGCCCTATCGAGGACGCGGCGAAACGGGCAAAGCTGGTCGTTTCGGTTGAGAACAACGTTTTAAGCGGCGGATTCGGCATGATACTCGAAGAATCCCTCGGCATGAGGGTGCTCAAATGCGCCTATCCCGACGAGCCGATATGTCAGGGCAGGATAAGCGAGCTTGAGGACAAATACGGACTCTCGGCAAAAAAAATCGCCGAGAAAATAAAACAACACCTGAAAAGCGGAGCGGAAGTTAAAATATGAGCGAGAGACTTGACAACTATCTGGTAAACAACGGATATATTGAGACAAGGAGCAAGGCGCAGTCGGTCATAATGGCGGGCTGCGTGTATATAGACAACCAAAAGGCGATGAAAGCGGGGCAGCAGATAAAGGGCGGCGAGAAGATCGAGATACGCGACAGCTCTCCGCGCTACGTCAGCCGAGGCGGCCTCAAGCTTGAAAAGGCGATGAAGGTCTTTCCCGTGAGCCTTGACAAAAAAATCTGCATGGACGTGGGCGCCTCGACGGGCGGCTTCACCGACTGTATGCTGAAAAACGGAGCCGCGCGGGTGTACGCGATAGACGTGGGCTACGGCCAGCTGGCGTGGCAGCTCAGGCAGGACAAGAGGGTCGTGAACCTGGAGCGCACCAATTTCAGGTACGTGACAAGCGAGCAGGTGCCCGAGCCGATAGACTTTTTCTCGGTAGACGTGTCGTTCATATCGCTGGCGCTGATACTGCCGCCCGCGTTTAAGCTGCTCAAAGAGGGCGGCGAGGGCGTGTGCCTGATAAAGCCCCAGTTCGAGGCGGGGCGCGAAAAGGTCGGCAAAAAAGGCGTCGTGCGCGACAAAAGCGTGCATATCGAGGTGATAGAAAAGGCGCTGAACATCGCGGCCGAAAACGGGTTCGAGGTCCTCGGCCTCGACTATTCGCCGATAAAAGGCCCCGAGGGCAACATCGAGTACCTTATGCACATCAGAAAGCCCCGCCCCTCCGACCCGCCACCCGACATAAACATAGACATACAAAAAACAGTAGAGGAATCGCATCGTAGGATCTAGGGAATAGGCTCTAGGGACTAGGCCTCCCCCTCAGTCACCTTCGGTGACAGCTCCCCCTCCCAAGGGAAGGGGAGCCTGACATTAGCCTCCCCTACCGTAAGGTGGGGGAGGGGGACCGCGATAGCGGTGGAAGGGGTGTCCCTAGTCCCTAGTCCCTACGTTAAGGAAGTGTTACAATGAAAACCATCGCGCTGGTGCCTAATATTTTAAAAGACAAAAACTGCAGAGAGACGATCAATCTCATAAAATATCTGAAAAAATTCGACTGCGAATTGCTGATCGAAAACGACTTCGCGCCCTATCTTGAGGCGTTCTGCAAAAGCGAGGGCGTCCGCGCCGCGTTCACCGACCGCGAATCGGTGTTCTCGAGCGCCGAGCTTCTGATCGCTCTGGGCGGCGACGGCACGATCATAGAGGCCGCGGTGGACGCCGCGGCTTACGAGCTGCCCATCGTGGGCGTCAACATGGGTCACCTGGGATTTCTGGCGCGCATCGAGAAGGGCCGCTACGCGCCACTTGACGATGTGCTGGCAGAGAAGTGCGGCGTTGACAACTGCATGATGCTGGATATCGAGATAATCGGCGCGGACGGCGAGATACTGGAGCGGCAAAAAGCCCTCAACGACCTTATCATAAGCGGCGAGGACTACAAAATGGTGACGGTCGAGGTCAAGGTCGACGGCACGGAAATGAGCGAGTACGCCGCGGACGGAATAATCGTCGCCACCGCTGTGGGCTCGACGGCTTATTCCCTGTCGGCGGGCGGCGCGGTCATGCACCCCGAGGTCGACGGAATGATAATAACCCCCATCTGTCCCCACACGCTCAAGGCGCGCTCGGCGGTGATCCCCGCGGACCGAGTTATAGAGTTGACCCACCGCGAGCCCTACAGATGCGCCGCTGTGGTCCGCGCCGACGGAAAGATGATATACAAGCTGCGCGGCAACAGCGAGCGCGTGAGGATAAAAAAATCGAAATACAGCACCGCTCTGGTGAAGCTCAACGACACGACATTCTTCGACGTGCTGAGAGACAAGCTTTCGGACTGAGCGGAACTCTTAAATTGAGGTGAGAACATGCTGACTGAACTTGAGATAAAAAACGTGGCGATAATCGAGCGGGTGAATATAGAATTCGGCCCCGGCTTTAACGTTATGACAGGCGAGACCGGAGCGGGAAAGTCTATCCTGATCGACTCGATAAACATGGCGCTGGGCGGCAGGACGGCCAAGGACCTTATCCGCAGCGGCGCGGACTACGCGTTCGCACAGGCGGTGTTTGAGGTGAGCGGCGAGGCTGAGGAAAAGCTGGCCGAGCTTGAGATCGAGTCCGAGGACGGGCTGATCATCCTGTCACGCAAGATAACCGCGGCGGGAAAAAGCACCTGCCGCGTCAACGGGCGCGTCATACCGCTGTCGGTGGCGCGGGAGATCGGCGAGCTGCTGCTCACTATCCACGGCCAGCTGGACAATCAGGCGCTCCTGGTGCCGTCGCGGCACCGCGGATTTGTGGACGAGTTCGCGGACAACGCCGCTGAGCGAGAGGCCTACGCCGAAAAATTCATCAAATACACCGACCTGACCGCGGAATACGACGAGCTGACCCAAGCCGAGACCGACAAGGAGCACCGCGTCGAAATGCTGAAATTCCGCGTGAGCGAGATCGAGGCGGCGGCTCTCAGGCCCGATGAGGAGGACGAGCTGACCGCGAGGTTCGAGTTCCTTGAAAACGCGGAAAAGATACTAAACGGAGTGTACGAGGCTTACAGCAGCCTTTACGGCGACGAGAACACGTCCTCGGCCTACGATATGCTGATCGACGCGGGTCGGGCGCTTGAGGACGCGGCCGAGCACGACGAGCGTTTGAGAGAATACAGCGAGACCGTAAGCTCCGCTGTGGCGGACATCGACGACGTGACGCGTGAGCTTAAATCATATATAGACCACGCGGAATTCGAGCCCGGCGAGATCGACGCGGTGCAGGAGCGCCTGGCGCTGATCTCCGACATGAAACGCAAATTCGGCTGCGCCGACGTGCCCGAAATAATCGCCTACGGCGAGAGCTGCAAAAAGGAGCTTGAGACTATCGAAAATCTCGAAAGCCGCCTTGAAGAAATGCGGGCCCGAATCGAGACCGCCAAAGAAGAGACCGAGCGCGCGGCCGATATCCTGACCGCGAACAGACAAGAGGCGTCGGTGCGGCTTTCGCGGATGATAATGAAAGAGCTGTCGGAGCTTGACATGGGACGCGTGGTGTTCGCGGTGGACATAAAGCCCTCCGACTTCACGATAAACGGCGGAGACAGCATCGAGTTCCTGATCTCCACCAACCCCGGTGAGGACTTAAAGCCGCTGAGCAAGATCGCCTCGGGCGGCGAGATGTCGCGCATAATGCTGGCGATAAAATCGGTACTGTCAAAGGGCGACATTGTGGACACACTGATATTCGACGAGATAGATACCGGAGTCAGCGGCAGAGCCGCCCAGCGCATATCGGAAAAAATATGCAAGATATCGCGCGAAAAGCAGGTGCTGTGCATAACCCACCTGGCGCAGATCGCCTCGATGGGCGACAGCCACTATTTGATAGAAAAGAGCAGCAGCGACAGCGAGACCACCACCAAGGTGCGCCTGCTCGGTGAGAGCGAGCGCGAGGACGAGCTGAGCCGCATAATCGGCGGCGTCTCGGTGACCGACACCACAAGGCGCGCCGCCGCCGAAATGCTCGCCCAGGCCGAGAATTTGAAACGCACGATGGAATAAAAGTTGGCTCCCCCTTCCATTAGGAGGGGGAGTTGTCGCCGCAAGGCGACTGAGGGGGTAGCCTAATCCCTACATTCCACCTCATCCGACTTTTTGCCCATTCGGGCAAAAACCCACCTTCCCCTCAAGGGGAAGACAAGAGAGGCTTCCCCTTGAGGGGAAGCTGTCGGCGAAGCCGACTGATGAGGTGTCAACGTAGTGATTAGTAATTAGCAAATAGTGAATGGGATAATCGTACATAAAATGCCGTAGGGCGGACGACCTCGGCCGCCCGTGCCAAATTAACAAGCCTGCCGCGAAAAACGGCAGGCTGTTGTTTTATTTTTTGTTCTCATCAAGTACGGCCAGAACCTCGCTCTCGGTGGCGCATTTCATGACTTTCTCGGCCACCTTGTCGGCCTCGGCCTTTGTCCACTTGCGTATCTCGGCCCTTGTGGCAAGGACCGCCGTGGGACTGACGCTGTACTCGCCGAGCCCGAACGATATCAGCAGCGGTATCAGGCGCGGGTCGGCCGCGGCCTCGCCGCACATTCCGACAGGAATACCCTTTTTGTTTCCGCATTCAATTATCCGCTTTATCGAGCGCAGCACCGCGGGCTGAAACGCCGAATAGAGATACGCGACATTGGCGTTGCCGCGGTCGGCGCACATGGTGTAGCCCGTCAGGTCGTTGGTTCCGATACTGAAGAAATCGGCCTCCTCGGCCAGCAGATCGGCTATCGCCGCGGCAGCCGGAGTCTCGACCATAACGCCGACCTCGATATCCTTGTCATAGGACAGGCCCTCGCGGTCGAGCTCACTCATCAGGTCTTTTATGATCGCCTTAACTCCGCGCACTTCCTCGACGCAGGTCACCAGCGGCACCATTATCTTGATGCTGCCGAAAGCCGACGCGCGCAGCAGCGCCCGCAGCTGGTCGCGGTACAGCTCCTCATTTTTGAGGCAGTATCTCACCGCGCGGAATCCCATGAACGGATTTTCCTCTTTTTCAAGACCCAGATATGGTATGTCCTTGTCGCCGCCCACGTCGAGGGTACGGATTATGACAGGCTTGTTTTTGAGCGTCATGGCCGCCTTTTTGTAGGCCTCAAACTGCTCGGCCTCGTCGGGCTTTTGCCCCACGTCCATGTACAGAAACTCGGTCCTGAACAGGCCCACGCCCTCGCCGTCCTTTTCTATCACCGCGGCGCAGTCGTCGGGCTTGCCTATGTTGCATACCAGCTCAACCTTGTCGCCGTCGGCGGTCATTGTTGGCTCGCCTATCAGCTTTTCGAGCTCCTTTTTGCGCCTGATGTAGTCGGCCTTTTGCTCGGCGTACCCCGCCTGTTGCTCGGCGGTCGGGTCCTCGATGACCTCACCGCGTATGCCGTCTACGATAAGCGGATCTCCGCTTTTTATCTTTTCGGTCACGCCCTCAACGCTGAGCACGGCGGGTATCTCCAGAGCCCTCGCCAGTATCGCCGAGTGGGAGGTCCTGCCTCCCGTTTCGGTCACAATGCCCTCGATGTTGTCCTTGTTGATGCCCGCGGTCATTGACGGCGTGAGGTCGCTGACAACGATAACGCTGCCCTTTGGGAGCGACGCGATATCGACGTCCTCGATTCCCTGAAGCGTCTTGATTATTCCTGTCTTGACGTCTCTCAGGTCGGCCGCGCGCTGCATGGTAAGCTCGTCGCCCGTGGCCTCGAACATGGCCGCGAACGTCTCAAACACCTGCTCGGCAGCCGCCTCGGAGGTGAGGCCCTGCGCTATTATTCCGCGAACCTCGTCGGTCATGGCGGGGTCGCTGAGCATAAGCGAGTGGCCCATAAGTATCTCGGCCTCTTTCTCGCCCACGCTCTTCCGCATGTCCTCGGCCATCGCGTTTGTCTTATCTATAAGCGCCTCGACCGCCGCGTCGAACCTTTTTGTCTCTTCCTCTTTGGTCAAAGCGGAGCTTTGCTCGTAGCTTATTTTCGGCTCAACTATCAGCGCCGCGCGGCCTATGCCTATGCCGTCGGAGCCCGCGATACCCCTGAAAATTTTTTCGCTTTCCATGTGTCCTACTCCGCTGTGCTTACTATTTCTATCGCCTTGTCGAGAGCGGCCTGCTCGTCGGCGCCGTCGCACTCGATCTCGATCTCGCTGCCGCACTTGATGCCCGCGGCCAGCACGTTCATTATGCTCTTGCCGTTAAAGTCCTTGCCGCCGAACTTGATGTTTACGCTCGACGCAAACGGCGCCATAGCCTTTGTGAATTCGCCCGCGGGACGCATGTGCAGACCCTCGGGATTTGTTACCGTAACTTTTTTTGATACCATAATTTTTTCTCTCCTTTATAATTATTTTGTATGATGTTTTTCTCTTATTTCTTGCAAGTAAGCGCTGATTAAATATGGTGCGTCGATTGCGCCGGCAGGAATTTCGTCAGATTGTTCAAAAGCGACGCGGCATACTTTGTGTATGGCAAGGAGCTTTTGGGCGATATGACGGAATTATCGCTAGCAAGCGGCGTGCCAAGCCGTAAGGCGGTATTTGATCAGAGGTTACTTAAGTCCCGCCTTTTCGCCGAGAGGCTTTTTGAGCAGTGCAAGCATAAGCGCGCCCACAACCGAGCCGACAACCAAAGCGATAAGGTAGCCGAGAACGTTGCCCACAACAGGGAACACGAATATTCCGCCGTGAGGCGCCATCAGCGTGCAGCCGAACGCCATCGAAAGCGCTCCCGATACCGCGCTGCCCACGATGCACGAAGGGATTACGCGCAGAGGATCGGACGCCGCGTAGGGTATAGCGCCCTCGCTGATAAAGCACAGACCCATTATGTAGTTGACAACGCCCGACTTTCTCTCGCTCGGCGTGAACCTGTTCTTAAAGAACGTGGTGCACAGGGCGATAGCCAGCGGAGGAACCATTCCTCCAACCATAACGGCCGCCATTATGTCGTAGTTGCCCTCGGCGAT
This sequence comes from uncultured Monoglobus sp., assembly GCA_947624775.1. Taxonomy (GTDB): domain Bacteria; phylum Bacillota; class Clostridia; order Monoglobales; family Monoglobaceae; genus Monoglobus. The sequence goes on along the minus strand of CANQLT010000020.1, from coordinate 12,941 downwards.
GGCCGCGGTGCCGAACACGTACGCCGCCTTGTTGAAGGGGCCGCCCATGTCGATCGACATCATGCCGCCCAGGACTATGCCCAGGAGTATCTTGCTGGCGCCGCTCATGGCCTTAAGACCGTTGTTGAGCGCCGTGTTGAGCGCGCCGATGATCGGGTTGAACAGGAACATAACCAGTCCCATAAGCAGTATGCCGACCAGAGGATAGATAAGCACGGGCTTGATTCCCTCAAGGGCGTCGGGCAGCTTTGAGCACGCCTTTTCAAGACCCAGCGTGATATATCCGCCGACAAAACCCGCGAACAGAGCGCCCAGGAATCCTGCCGAAACAACGTTGGCGTCAGGGTTTACCAGCGAAGCGAACGTGGTTCCCGCAACCGCCATGGCGCCGCCCACAAAGCCGACCGCCAGGCCCGGTCTGTCTGCTATGCTCATTGCGATAAAGCCCGCCAGAATGGGGAGCATGAATCCGAACGCCGTGTCGCCTATCGTCTTGAAGAACGCCGCGAAGGGCGTGTTGGTGCCGAAGCCCGCAGGGTTGATCTCATAGTCGTCGAACAAAAACGCCAGCGCGATAAGTATACCGCCGCCCACAACGAACGGGAGCATGTGTGAAACGCCGTTCATCAGGTGCTTATAGATAGAGTGGCCTATGCCGTCGCCGCCCTCGGACTCGGTATCGGCCGCCTTGCCGCCGCCCTTGTGAGAGTACACTCCCGCCGCGCCGCTGACAATCTTTTCGATAAGCTCGCCTGGCTTGTGGATTCCGTCCGAAACCTTGGTCTGGACCATTCTCTTGCCGTCGAATCTCGCCATCTCAACGTTTTTGTCGGCCGCGATTATAACACCGTCGGCCTCGGCTATCTCTTTGGCCGTGAGCACGTTTTTGGCTCCGCCGCTGCCGTTGGTCTCGACCTTGATCTCATAGCCCAGCTCGGCCGCCTTCTGCTCCAGAGCCTCCGCCGCCATGAATGTGTGGGCTATGCCCGTGGGGCAAGCTGTCACCGCGACCAGCTTTACCTTTTTCGCGGGCTGAGGCGCGGGCTGAGGCTCGGGCGCAGGCTCCGCCGCAGCGTCCTCGGCTCCGTACTTTTCAATCTCTTTCTCGTCGATGTACTTTAAAAACTCTTTGACGCTCTTGGCCGCCAACAGCTTTTTGCGGAACGCCTCGTCCATCAGCATGACCGTCAGTCTGGACAGCACCTCAAGGTGCATGTCTCCGCCCTGCTTGGGCGCCGCGATCATAAAGATAAGGTTCGAGGGCGCGCCGTCCATTGCGTCAAGGTCAATGCCCGACGGCACGGTCGCCGCCGCCAGACCGGGTTTCGCGACAGCCTCACTCTTGGCATGGGGAATCGCCACTCCGTCGCCTATCGCGGTGGGGCCCTCCTCTTCACGCTTTGCGATGTCCTTTTTGAACTGTTCCTTGTCTGAAACGTTGCCCGCTCCGCAGTGCAAGTCGATCAGTTTGTCATAAAGCTCCTGCTTGGACGACGGGCTCATGTTCAGCGCTATCGCGTTCTCTTTTAACAAATCGATAACCTTCACAATTACCACTCCTTTTTTATTATAAAAATTTTATTGTCGTCTTATAATGTGTTATACAGCCGCTCAACCAGTTCTTTTTCGGCCAGACCCGCCGAGAAAGCCGTCGCGCTGCCGCAGGCCGTTCCCAGCTTCACCGCCTCTTGGTAGCTGCCCGTCTCGGTGTAGCCCAGCACGAATCCCGCCACCATCGAGTCGCCCGCGCCCACAGAGTTGACCACCTTGCCGCTCGGAACCCCCATGCGCACTATCTCGCCGTTTTCGGCGATCAGTACAGCGCCGTCGCCCGCCATCGACACGAGCACGTTCCTCGCGCCCATCTCGCGCAGCTTCTGGGCGTGCTCCACGATCTCGTTGCGGGTCGTGAGCTTTTTGCCGAACATCTCGCCCAGCTCGTAGTTGTTGGGCTTTATCAAAAACGGCTTGTAGCTCAGCACGTTGAGCAAAAGGTCGCGCGTGGCGTCGACCACTATGTTTATGCCGCGGCCGTTTAACCGCTCCATTATCCTCTCGTATATATCGTCGGGGATCGACGCGGGAATGCTGCCTGCCAGAATCAGGAAGTCGCCCTCCTTGAGCCTGTCGAGCTTTTTGAACAGCTCGTCGATCGCTTCCGAAGGAATGTCGGGGCCGCGGCCGTTGATGTCGGTCTCGACTCTCGCCTTTATCTTGACGTTAACTCGGGTAAATCCCTGCGGCAGAGATATAAAATCGGTTATGATGCCCGAATTTTTGAGGTTCGCCTCAAGCGCCTTTCCGGTGAATCCCGCGATGAATCCCAGGGCTACGCTGTTCTCGCCCAGATTTTTCAGCACGGTCGAAACGTTTATTCCCTTGCCGCCGTAGAACACTTCCTCGCGGTCTGCGCGGTTGACCTCGCCGAAGTTCAGCGCATTGAGGTGCATCACGTAGTCAATCGCAGGATTGAATGTAACTGTGTAGATCATGCTTCCGCCTCCCTTATAATTGTATGCTTTCTGAATTTATTATTTGCGGGCTCGTCGGTAATAATTATTCCCTCGCTCAGATCGCCGAATGTCACCGAGCAGGTCAGGTCGAATTTGCTGTGGTCAGCGAGAACGTAGTTCCTGCGTCCCCGTTTCATGGCCTCGGCCTTGACGGCCGCCTCCTCCGCGTCGGGCGTCGTGTAGCCGCTCTCGACCGATATGCCGTTGGTACCGATAAACGTCTTGGTAAAATTGTATTTCCGAAGATTGGCGACGGTCTCGGTTCCCACCACGGCCTCGGTGGTGAGCTTTATCTGGCCGCCCATGATGTAGGCCTGAAAACCCTTTTGTATCAGCTTTTTCGCGTGAACGATCCCGTTTGTGACAAACGTGGCTCTGAGACCCTCGTTTAAATGGTCTATCATCGCCGAGGTTGTTGTTCCCGCGTCGATAAACACAAAATCGTCGTTGCCGATCAGCGCGGCCGCCGCTCTGCCTATCCTTTGCTTTTCCGCTGTGTTCATGGTCGATTTTGTAAGCACATCGTTCTCAAACACCGTGTGCCGCCGCTTTATCGCCGTGGCTCCGCCGTGGACCTTTCTGAGCCGCCCCATGCGGTCAAGAGCTGTCAGGTCGCGGCGCACCGTGGATTCCGAGGTGTCGAGCATGTCGGCGAGATCGCTGACCGCCGCGGTGTTCCGCTCCGATAAATAATTGATTATCATATCGTGTCTTTCCTGAGTTAACATATTGCCTCCCGAAAATTCATTTGCTTTACCGAAAAATTTTGTTAAATATATTCTGTGTTTAAATCAATAATATCATCATTTTCGGTCATTGTCAACCATTATTTTTCAAAAATTAGCGTTTTTGAGCAATAACAATCAATTTTGTTTATTATATATAAATACTACTGCTCATTTTTGGCTATTTGTGCCAATCATAAAAGCCGCCAACCGGCGGCCTGGCGAAAAAAGTTTTTAATACAGCTGTAATAAAGCCACGTATTTTCAGGGGTTTTAGGTGACTCCGCCCGGGTGTGGCGGGCGGAATTGGGCATGGGCTGTTAAACTTGTGTAACCGATTTTTAACTTGAAAAAATTGTTGTATTGTGGTATTATATATTTGGCAGCAAAACTGCAAGTGCGGAAACTCCGTGCGGAGAAACATTTAAGTATAAATAAAATATGCCTATCTAAAAGGCAGAGCAAAAACGTAAGGACGGTTGGCCGCTTCATTCCTTTCTAAACACTTAACTTCGTGTTTAAGACATAAAGAAAGGAGTGATGTCGATGAAAGATTTTATTTTCAAAATTTTAATTGCATTGCTTGTAATTATCGTGTTATTCGCGATTTTTGCAACATCAGTGCAATAAAAAATAACAACCGATCCAAAGTTTAGGCGCCGAGGATCGATTGATATTTTAACAACTTCCGAGGCGGCTGACCGTTTTTACGCTCTGCCGTTTCTCTTTCTATGCTTATTATATATTATTATTTTTCTTTTGTCAAGTTTTTATAACAAAAAAGCGGAACCGACACCCCGCCAAACTAAACAGCAATGTATTTTATTCAAATTATTCAAACAAATCATTTATATCCACATTCAAAAGCCTTGCGATAACAAATATCTCCCTATCGGTGGCGCGACGGAACTGCCCCTCAAGCTTTGAATAGCTCGTGGGGTTCATATCGATGCCCGCGGTCTGGATACGCGCTATAAAGTCCTTTTGCTTTATCCCCCGCTCCTTGCGCATGCGCTCGATATTTTGTCCGACCATATTTTTGTTTCCGATATCCAATTTTCTAATTTTCATAATTTAACTCCCGTTATTCATTATAATAAAATTTTATTATAAAATATTCTTGACAAAATTCCAAAAAAGAATTATAATATATTGGAAGGCCTTTATACTTAGGTTAGTGGATAATGTGAAAAAAATAAATTAATTAAATAAAATTTTCTTAGGAGGAAAAGAGGAAAAATGAAAAACATCAAAAAATTTCTGTGCCCGCTGCTGTGCGGCGCGCTTTTGTGTTGCGCGTCCGCCGTGCCGGGCAGCCATGCCGCCTACGCGGCAGGAACGATCACAGACTCGAGCGGCTTGTGGCAATACGAGTTGCTGGACGACGGCTCCGCGATGCTGTACCGCGGCGAAAGGGTTCTTGACGAGGCCGTCGCTATCCCCGAAAGCGTTGACGGAATACCCGTGACCGCGATCGGCTACAACATTCTTTTAAACGGCAAAAACACCAAGTCGATCACTATCCCCGCGAGCGTGACCTCGATCGAGGACGGAGCGTTCATAAACTGCACGGCCCTGCAAAGATTCGAAGTAGCGCCCGACAACGCCTCATACACAGCGCAAAACGGTATTCTTTTCAGCAAGGACATGACCGAGCTGGTCGCGTATCCCGCGGGAGTTTACCCGACAAAAGAGTATTCCGTGCCCGACACGGTGAAACGAATCAGCGGATTCGCGTTTTTTCAAAATCACTATATTGACACTATCAATATTCCGAGCGGCGTGATTGAGATAGGAGAGCAAGCCTTTACACACGCCCTGCTCGACGAGATCATTGTTCCCGACACAGTGACCGAAATAGGCGACGGCGCCTTCGGAGATATCCAAACAAGCACCGGAAAGAGCGTTAAGATCACGATAGATCCCGCCAACACTTCCTTTACTGTTATCAACGACATATTAATGAGCGTCGACGGAAAGCGCATACTTTCATACGGATATTCCAAATCGAGTAAGACCTACTCCGTTCCAAGCGGCGTTGAAAGGATCGACACACGCGCGTTCAACAAAAATTCCGCTCTTTCGGAAGTTCACATGCCCGACAGCGTGAACTCTGTCGGAAACTATGTGTTCTCAGGCTGCGTAAATCTTGAAAAGCTCGAGCTTTCGCCGAATCTGGGCAATATCCCTATCGGATTCGCAAACGCCTGCCCCGCTCTCAAAGAGGTTGTTATCAAAGATGGAACCTGCGAGATCGGCCGCGTCACGTTCACTAACGTTCAAAAAATCACGATCCCCAAAAGCGTGACTTATATTCAAAACTCGGCCTTTGACGGCAGGACCGATCTTGAAATTTGGGGCTATGTCGGATCGTACGCGGAAAAATTCGCAAACGAGAATCAAATAACATTCGTGGATATCGAGAACCCGCCGTCTCCGACCCCAATTCCCACCGACACACCCGCTCCGAAACCGACGCCCGAAAAGCCTGCGTTCGACTACAGGATCGGCGGCCCGAATGTGACAAACACATCAGGCGATATCCTTGACTCTCCGCCAATCGGAGAGAGCTTTTTGGTAAATGTCAAGGTTGACAAGCTCACCGACGGAAACGAGCCTGTTTATGTTTTCGTCGCGGCTTACGACGAAAACGGAGCGCTGCTCAGCATTGATTACGTGCGCGCCAACTTCGCCAAAGGCAGCAATTACGAATTCGGTTTCCATATTCCCGCCCAAACGGCAAAGGTCGGCGAGATAAGGTCGTTTGCATGGAGCGATTTCGACTCCGCCAAACCCCTCGCGGAAACCAAAAAAATAATTTTCGATTAACACTAACGATTTCTTCCCGATTAAAATAAGCAATTTTGCGGAGCTTTATGCTCCGCTTTTTTATTTTGCCGAAATTTGTCTGCAAAAAGTTTTCGGGAAATAAAGGCGGAAATAAATTTATGTATAAAAAGACAGTGGGAAAACCAACCGAATTGACTAATGCAAAGGAGGAAAACATATGAACTGTGAAATTGAACAGGTGGGCGGCGCGCTCGTTGTAAAGCTCAAAGGCGAGATAGACCAGCACTGCGCCGAAGAGCTGCGCGGCGACATAGACAGACAGCTGGACATCAAACATTCCGCGTCGCTGATAATCGACCTGGGCGGCGTGGATTTTATGGACAGCTCGGGTCTGGGCCTTATCATGGGCAGATACAGAAAAATGCAGGCGAGAGGCGGCAAGCTGCTACTGGCGCGCCCGACGCCCGCCGTGGACAAGCTGCTGGAGCTGTCAGGCATAAACAGGCTCGTCGGCAGAGAACGGACAAAATAAAAAAAGGAGAAAAAATTATGCGAAACTATATGAAACTTGAAATCCCGTCAAAGAGCCTCAACGAGGCATTCGCGCGGGCGGCGGTGGGCGCTTTCGCCGCCCAGACCGATCCGACGGTCGAGGAGCTGGCGGACATAAAGACCTCGGTCTCCGAGGCGGTGACAAACTCGATAATCCACGGCTACAGAGATACGGTCGGCGTCATATACATCGAGTGTGAGGCGCGGGTCGAAAATACCTGCGTGATAGAGATAACCGTGCGCGACGAGGGCGTTGGGATACCCGACGTGGAGCGCGCCATGGAGCCGCTTTTCACCACCGCGCCCGACGAGGAGCGCAGCGGCATGGGCTTCACCGTGATGCAAAGCTTTATGGACACCCTGGACGTCACATCCGAAAAAGGCAAAGGCACCACCGTAAAAATGAGCAAAGCGATCAACATAGGGACTAGGGACGAGGAACTAGAGACTAGGACAGGGCTCCCAAAAAGCGCCAGCGAAGCGCACTTTTTGGGAAAGAGGAGCCAACCCGAAGCGGGTGAGACTTCCTTGCCCGCAAGGAAGCGAACAAGCGTAGGGATTGGCGACGATGGGTGTTGATTCTTATCGCGAAAATAATGACGCGCTGCTGCTCAGGATAAAGCGGGGTGACGAAAAGGCCCGCGCCGAGCTGATAGAGAGCAACATGGGACTTGTGCGCTCGGTGGCGAAGCGCTTTCTGGGCAGGGGCCACGAGGCCGACGACCTTTTTCAGATTGGCTGCATAGGGCTCATCAAAGCCGCCGACAGGTTCGATTTGAGCGTGGGCACGGCGTTTTCGACCTACGCGGTGCCGATGATAATCGGCGAGATCAAGCGCTTTATAAGAGACGACGGCATAATCAAAGTCAGCCGCGCCTACAAAAACATAGCCTACAAGGCGGCGACCGTCAAAGAGCGTCTGGCCGCCGAGACAAAGTGCGAACCCACTCTGAGCGAGATCGCCGCGGAGCTTGACATAACGCCGCAGGAGCTGTCCACCGCGCTTGAGGCGTCGCGCCGCCCCGACTCGCTGTACGCGGCGTTTGACGACGGAAAGTCCGAGAGCCGCCCCGCGGTGGAAAAAATCAGCGACAGCGAGAACTACGAGCAAAAAATCGAGAACAGGATCATGCTCGACCAGGCGCTCAAAAACATGGACGATCGCGAGCGCCTGATAATTTTCATGCGCTATTTCAGGCGCAGGACCCAGACCGAAATCGCCGAAATGCTGGGCATATCCCAGGTGCAGGTGTCGCGCCTCGAAAAAAAGGTGCTGCTCAAAATGCGCAAAGAGCTGACGGGCTGAATAATAATCACTTATCCGGCAAATAATAGTCATAAAATCAAGCAAAGTTACGCAAGGAGGACATTATGCCGGAAAACAAAAACAAAGACTATTTAAATTATATCGACAAAACAGCCCCCAAAAGCCCGATGCTCAAAAACGTGCTGCTGGCGTTTCTGATTGGCGGCCTTATCTGCGTCGTCGGCCAGCTCATCGGCGACTTCTATCAAAAAATATGCGGTCTCGACACCGACAGCATGCGCACCGCGGTCAGCGTTACCATGGTGTTTCTCGGCGCGCTGCTGACGGGTCTTGACCTATACCCAAAAATCGCCAAACACGCGGGCGCGGGAACCATCGTGCCGATAACGGGATTCGCCAATTCGATAACCTCACCCGCCATGGAATTCAAGCGCGAGGGGCTCGTGCTCGGTATGTCCGCAAAAATGTTTGTTGTGGCGGGGCCGGTGCTGGTGTACGGCATTTCATCGTCGGTGGTCGTGGGAATAATCTACTTTTTATACAAAGTCCTGATAGGAGGTTAAGCTATGGCGACGCGTCTCGGAAAACAAACAATAGCGCTCAGTAAAAGCGTTTCGATAATAAACACCGCCACGGTGGTCGGCACCAAAGAGAGCGAGGGTCCGCTCTCACCCTTTTTCGACGTGAAAATGAAGGACGCCGAGTGGGGCGAGGAGACCTGGGAAAAAACCGAAAGCAAAATGCAGAAGGAGGCCGCCAAGCTGGCGATACAAAAATCGGGCAAAACCGCGGACGATATCGACTGCGCCTTCGCGGGCGACCTGCTGAACCAGTGCATAAGCTCGGGCTTCAGCGCCCGCGAGCTGGGCATCCCGTACTACGGGCTGTACGGCGCGTGCTCGACCATGATCGAGGGCTTGAGCCTCGGCGCGCTCTCGATCGACGGCGGCGGAATGAACACCGCTCTGGCCGTGGCGTCCAGCCACTTCTGCACCGCCGAGCGGCAGTACCGCAATCCTCTGGAATACGGCGGACAGCGGCCTCCAACCGCTCAATGGACGGTTACGGGCGCGGCAGCGGCGGTCCTCGAAAACGGCGGCAGCGGGCCCTACGTTACCCATGTGACAAGCGGCAAGGTGCTTGACTTCGGCGTGATCGACCAGAACAACATGGGCGGAGCAATGGCGCCCGCCGCGATCGACACGCTGTGCGCCCACTTTTCGGACACGGGCCGCTCGCCCGAGAGCTACGATCTGATCCTGACCGGAGACCTGGGAAAAATAGGCCGCGAGATCGTGATAAACATGATGACCGGCAACGGCTATAACATGAATGACAATTATGGCGATTCGGGCTGCATGATCTACGACATAGAAAAACAGGACGTCCACGCGGGCGGCAGCGGCTGCGGCTGCATCGCGGTGACGACCTGCGGATATATTTTCAGGCAGCTTAAAGACGGAAAGCTGAACAATGTGCTTATCCTGGGCACGGGCGCGCTGCTGAGCCCCACCTCGTCGCTCCAGGGCGAGTCGGTGCCCGGCATCGCCCACGCGATCGCCTTATCTAACAAGCCGGGAGGTGAGGGATAATGCAGTATCTGAACGCTTTCTGGGTGGGCGGACTTATATGCGCCATAGCCCAGATACTGATTGACAAAACCAATCTGACCCCGGCGCGCATACTCGTGCTGTACGTGGTGATCGGCGCGGCGCTGGGCGGCATAGGTATATACGACAAGATAGTTGACTACGCCGGCGCGGGCGCGACCGTGCCGCTTATCGGATTCGGCAACGTGCTGGCAAACGGCGTGAAAGAGGCAGTCGACTCGGAGGGCCTGCTCGGCGTGATAACGGGCGGAGCCTCAGCCGCCGCCGGAGGCATCTCCGCCGCCGTGTTCTTCGCCTTCCTGATAGCCCTGATCTTCAACCCCAAAGCCAAATAACCCGCCATAGGCTCCCCTTCATTTATGAGGGGATGCAAAATCAGGCTCCCCTTCCGAAGGAGGGGGAGCTGTCTGCGCAGCAGACTGAGGGGGGTGGCCTATTCACTATTTACTAATCGCTGATCACTATGTTCGTATGAGCTCTTTTGGTATTAAAGAATAATCAAATAATACCTCGGAATGATTGTCTAAAATCAATTCTTTATCTATAAGCTCATTTGTTTTTCGATCTATGATATTCCTATATATTTTAGAATTTCTATAAAATTTCTCTCCCTCTTTTTTAAAGTGGTGATCTTCCTCTATAATTTCGTATCTGTACGGGAAGGGCTTTTCGCTTCTTAATTCCGCATACAGCATTTCTCCTTCGCACCATACAAGCAGCTGTACATCCCGGTCGGTTGTATTTTTAAAGCGATAATCTATATGATTATAACAAACCGACGTTCCCGCGCTGAACGGCACGCGCTTGCCATGGTCAGGCGCCAAAGCGTCAGAGTGCTTATGAAACTCCGTTACGGTCAAAGGACTGTGTAAAATCAATAGGTTTATCGTATTTCCCAAGTTACAAAGTCCGCCTCCGATTCCCGCGATCAGCTTGTCGTTTTCGATGATTCTGCCTTCTTTAAACCCCTTTCTTTTTGAGGTTTTCCCGACCGTTTTCCAAAAGGAAAACACTTCACCCGGACGAATGATGATTCCGTTGATTTTATTCCCGGCAAGATCAATATTCACCGCCTTATTGAATTGGTGTGTTAAATTCACTCCCGGCGCTCTTTTTATCATATTTGAGTGGTGTTCCGCAACCAAATTAGGCAATTTCTGTTTCGTGATAGTTTTTGCAAACTTTTCCTTGCCGAATAAGTCCTGTATGTGCCTTTTGAGTATTTCTTTCCGCAGTGAAATAGCGTAGCAAGTCGGATTTATTTCACAAAAAAGTTTATTTTGATTCCATAGCATATTTTTGTAATTCTCTCCTTTGGCAACCTCTGATTAAATACCATAGGCGCAATCGACGCGTCCTGTTTAATCAGAGCTTACTTTACAGATGTTTCCCATTCTGTTTCGGTATTTTCTGTTAAGCCTGTAAAATTTCAGAATGAACTTTTCTAAAGCTCGTCTTTTTCCAAATTCAGTTTCGTTCTCGTAACGCAAAAAATCCACCAATATACTCGCCATCCCATATCTGTTTGCCCCGTATATATCCGTAAACAGCTGATCTCCCACAAAAACCGCTTCCTCTTTTTTCAGCTCCAGCATTTCTACAGCTTTAGCATAGTTGGCTGTATTAGGCTTGTCCGCGTCAGAGATGTAAAGAGAGTCTATGTTTGCCAAAAATCTCTCTATTCTTTCTTGGTTGTTATTAGACAGCAGCAACGTCTTAAATCCCTTTTTATGTAGCCGCCGAAACAATTCATCAATTTGAGGGGTGGAATTTTCTCCGTGGTGTACCAAGGTATTGTCTATATCAAAAAGGATGCCCCTGTATCCTAATGAATATAATTTATGATAGTCTATATCAAAAACGCTTTTTACATATTCATAAGGATAAAAATTTTTCAACATATATCTGTTCCCTTTAACCTCTGTTTTCCATATATTCGCAAACCTTATTGATTTGTTGGTAAAAACTGCCGTCAAAACAGTTTTCAAAGAAGGCCCCGCCGATCGTAAAAGCCCATGCGCCGGACTGTCCTACCGCGTCTAATCTCGAATAACTGTTTACGCTTCCTGCAATACACACAGGCGCGTCAACCTGCGCTATAAACCGGTATATCAATGCTTCGGCATCGTCTTGGTAGCGGTATCCCAACAAATCAAAACCGTAAACGCCCTTTTTCAGACATTCCTTTGCTTCCGTTACCATTTCATCTATTGTGCCTTCTAAGATGGATGGACGATCACTTACCTTTCCTACAAACGGCATATATTTAAGATTATGTTTTTTGCAATACTCATGAACCGAATCAAAAAACAAGGTCCCCATAAGTATATCACAGCCACACTCCACTGCCATTTCCGCGCCTTTCATACATTCCCGCTCGGTATAGGCGACCACCTCTAATACGGTTGTTTTGCCGCATTGTTTCATATATGTATACAGCCTTTTCATTTCTTCTAAAGGCAGTCCTTCCTCTTTAAATCCCCAATACTCCGCTTTGCTGTTTTTGCATTTTTCAAATATTTCATAGGCGTTTTCAACGGTTCTGTCATTATGCGTGAGCATAACAATAAGTTTCGGGGTCTGACACATTTTGAACTTCACATCCTCGTAAAAATATTTAACGTAACAACAATTTTTAGCGCTTTTTCACAGCTTTTCTTCAATAAAGTATACCACACAGTATCTAAATTTGTCAATATATAAGGAAAAATTGGTATGAAACCCATGCGGCTCCATAGGCCCTACGTTCCCACCTCCGACTGCGGCAAGCCGCAGCCCACCTCCTCCCGGGGGGAGGCCGTTGTTGGGGACGGCGCCCTTGACGTCCCGCCTCCTCTTCTATAAAAAGTTGACAAATCCGCCGAAAATGGTATAATGAGCGTAAGCAGCAATTCGGCACCAACTATTATGAACAATCAGAGATTGAGGCGCAAATAAAGGCGATACACAAGTTATCGCAGAACCGTAAGATAGACTTTTGGTAGGTGGTTTAGATAATGGAAAAAGTATTAGATGATAGATTTATAATATCCGAAAAGATACAAAAGATGTCAAAGGAAGAACTCAAACGGGAGATCGCGCGATGTGAAGCGATGTCTGCCGAGGAAAGGCGCAGACTTGCGGAGATTGAATATGAAAAACAGAATAAATAAGCCCTCGGAAGTCGTCGCTCCACCGTACAACACCTTAATTTTTTATAGAAAAATTAAAACCCCAACCGATTGGTTGAAAAGAAACTGTTCCGGCAGCATTACATCGTTCACCGTAGGGCCGGATGCCCACATCCGGCCGACGGCATGTGGGCATGCCGCCCTACACCTCTATGATGGTAAACGAATCTGATGGATATGCCTTCGCAATTTAATTTTTATGAAAAATTAAAATCCCAACCATTTGGTAGATCACAGAATGTTCCGGCAGCATTACCTTAATTTTTTATAGAAAAAATTAAAACCCCAACCGGTTGGTTGAGGTTTTAATTGTT
>CANQLT010000019.1 GCA_947624775.1 uncultured Monoglobus sp. | reverse complement strand
CTTCACCAACAATAAAACCGACGGATACGCCTGAGCCGACTGCTGTGCCAACACTAAAACCGACGGATACACCTGGGCCGACGGCTGCACCCACAGGTAAACCGACGGACACGCCGGAGCCGACTGCTGTGCCAACACTAAAACCGACGGACACACCGGAGCCGACAGCCGAGCCTTTAAAGACTCCTGTCCCAACACCAACGCCCGCCGTATCTCCGAAGCCTTCAAACACGCCAACGCCAACAACGAATCCGACAGCTTTGCCGGAACCGACATATACACCCGCTCCGACCGCTCTTCCTTCGATGGAGCCCGAGCCGACCGTTATTCCGACGTCCACGCCCTCGGCCGTTCCGACCCCGGATATAAAAACCGTCGCTATAGGTGGCGCCGAAGCAGATACGGACGGTATCGCCGTGAAGGTTTTGGGGCACAACGAGAATTCTCGCAATATTATATGTGCGGCCTATGACAGCGGCGGCGTGCTGCTTGACATCGCGTTTGAGAATCTGCCGCCGTTTGATACCGAGACTAAAATAAAATTTCCAATCAAGTATGAAAACGCGGCGATGTTCAACATTATGATCTGGGACAATGTCGAAAATATTAGGCCGCTGTGCGAAAACTTTACACTTGAAAAAAATAAATTAACAATATAAATTCTTAGATGAAAGAGGTATTATTATGAAAAGAAAAATCGCAGCAATCCTGATTGCCGCCTTTGCTTCGCTATGCGCGTTCAGTCCGGCCTACGCCGCGGATGAGACAAACATAGACGCAAATTCGGCGATCCCGCAGCAGTACACAAACAACCCCGACGAAAACACCCCAAACGCGCCCGAGGCCGAAGCGGCCGCAAGAGCCGTTCACAGCGCCATCATAACGGTCAACGACGGAACATACAGCGCTCCGCAGGGCGGACAGCTTATCATTGACGACGCGAATTACACGCTTGAGGCCGACACAACCTATTGGCCCCGCGCTCAGGTAAACGGCAAATTCACACTCAGCGGCACAGAGACATACGAGATATTCTACAAAAATCTCGGTATCGTTGAGACGACCGGCGAAAACAACAATTTAAAATACAGTCTCTGCTTTTATATTCCCCGGGATATCCCCGAGGGCGAGTACAGAGCGGAGATAGATATGTCAAACCGCGGCTATGACGATTATGACAAAGCGCGGTTTATGGGCAATTTCACTTTAAACGTTGAGCATTCTGATAAAACTCCCGTGAAAATTTCATCGACGGACGGCACAAATGAAATAACCGTAAGCTACGGCGACAGCTACAATATCTCGGTAAGCGACGAAAACGCTGTCCCCTCAGCGCCCTGCTGCCTTAAATCCGAGGCAGAAAACAAAATTTATTTGACAAGAGGCGGTCTTGACTACTCGGCCGATATCAAGCCCGGAAAATACAGCATTTCCGAGCTGCTTGAATATCGCGACTACGTAAACGACACAAGTGAGGTCGTTTTCTCGGGCTCGATCCCGCTGACAATCACGGAGCCCGAACATCATAGCGCCGTTCAGGACGGACCCGCTGAGATCTGCGGATCGTACACCGAGTCCCGAACATTTAAATGCCGGATCCCCTTTTCCGAACCGATCACTATCTCGAGATCTCTATACGATCGGTATATAAAGGTGTATGAAAAAAATAGCGATGAGCTCATTCCGATGATGGGCTTAAACTATGAATTATATCCCGAGTACGCAACTGGCGGACCCGATCAGGTCACGATCGAGGGAATCAACATAAGCTCTGTAAGCGGCACTACCGGTTTGATCATTAAGCCGGGCGAGTATATCGCGTATCTTTATTTAGACGGCCATGAGGTCGGACCCATTGAGTTTAATTATTACGACTATGCCGTAGAGCGGCTTTATTATTCAACCTTTAGCGACACCATGAATATTAAATATAATTTCAGCATTAGCAATTATCCGTTTAGTGACAAAAGCATCGCAGCGGCCGATATTACCATCAAGGCCGACGACGGAAAAACTATCGCCGAAACGACTTCATTCCCCGGATCATACTATGATGGCAGCGCGCTTGTCAACTTCAATATTCCAACTCCGAGCGTGCCGAAAACAGGACAATATCTGCTTGAAACAACCATTCACTTTACGGACGGAGAGACTCTCACGCTGCTCCCGAGACATATTTTGATCGGCGAATACTATATTCCGTCACAGCTTTACGTGAATCATGAAAATCTGACGCCCGCCACAAAGAGCATAAACGTAAACTTGGGATTTGACTCTTATGTCGAGGACATGAACGACATTTACATTACCTTATGCGACGAGAACGGGAACGAAATAGGCAGATCGGATGCTCCGAACGACGTGACAATCGCGCCCTCCGAAGCGCTATACAGCGTTAAACTGAGCAAGGCTCCGACAGTCGGAATGAATTATTACCTTGAACTTCATTCCTATAAGGGCCATGAGTTTTCGGGCCCTTCGACTTCGCGCATATTAGAAACAAAAGACGTGCCGACGATCATTGATATTAACAGAACAGACGTAAACACATTTGATATAATTGTCGAGAATCTGGCAGCCGGAACATATCCCGTTTATAAAAACACCGACGAGGTCGGAACGCTCACAATCGACAAACTCGGCATAGGCGAGCTTGTTATAAGTGACTTGAATGCGATAAACGGCACTGTCTTTCTGAAGCCTGATGATTCCTCAAGGCTCATCGAGATCAGCCTTCCGGAATACATTAAACCGGCGCGGATATACACGAACTACGAATTCACATATTTGGCATCGTCAGTAAAAGAGATAAAAGATATGACATTTCGACTGGAGTGCGGCACAATGGCGAAACCCGAAGATATTATATCACTCCGCCTGATCACCGACGACAGCGTTATCGCCGAAGGCGAGAACATACGCTCCGACGGATCAAGTCTCACACAATTTGACAAAACACCTGTCTGGCTCAACTCGTTTAAAGCGGACTTCGAAAATGTTGACCTCAGCGCGCTCGGCGGCGACACAGTTACGCTTTCGGCCGTGACGACATTCGGAACCGCGGAGTTTGAGATATTTGTCGTCGACGAAAACGTGCCATACAATTATCTGTACTCACGTTTGAACGTAGCGACAATAGTGCGCGACGACGAAACATCTATAACGTACTGCGCGCCGTCAAGCGATATAAGCTTTATGATCGACAATCCCATAAACTTCACCGAGGGTGAGATCGAACTGCTCGAGTATTCCGATGACCCAAACGAATATCCGACAGTTGCGGCTGCCGTGCAGCTGTCCGAGCTTGAAAAAGCGAACTTCGGCGGACTGTATATATACAGCGGGTATTTTAAGAATATCGCCAAGCCCGGCAAGGAATACCAGATCATATATTATAACGAGTCTCTTCAAAATCAGGGCATCGCTTCAAGAGAGACGATAATCGGCACAGAACCGTTTTTCGCGACCGACAAGGCAATGATCAACGATCCGTCGACACAATACAGCGAAATACTTGTCGGCTCCGATAAATTTGAAACCTATATCGACGCAATAAACATATCCGAAAACGACAAGATCACGGCTCGTTTCGAATACGGAGACAGCACAGACGAGATCCCCATGACAGCGGTTAAAGCGGACAGTTCTGACGCATTCGGAAACACTTACAAATTCACTTTCGACTTCAGCGGCATACAAAACTTTAAAAATAACAAAGTCCACATACTCGTAAACGGAGAGGACCAAACTACCCTTCCTCTGACCGACAAGCGCGGCGTCGCGTTTGCCGAAAGCAGCAATATTATCGGACGCGGCGACAGCGAACGGCTTGAGGTAAACGGCTTCAATCTGAGCGGCTCGGAAATCGGACTTAAGATCTTCACCGTTGATACGATCGGTCTAACCGGCGATATTTTGGGCGATGAGGTCGCAAGCGTTTCGACGGTTCCGGATTCGGACGACCGCTGTGTATTTGATATCGGCGCAATGGGACTGCCCGAAGGAAAATACACATATCAGCTGTATCTCGACGGAAGGCCGCTGGCGATCGATTCGGACCAATATTTCACGATCGGCAAAAGTGTCGTTGATGCGAGTATGCCGCTTGCTATAACAGGCAGTACGGTCTCAGATGGCGCAGCCTCGGTCGATATCGCGAACATTTCAGACGCGGATATTGACACCGACATAATCGTCGCGGCTTATGACCAAAACGGCGCGCTGATCTCTATCTCTGAGCCGACGCGCGTGACCGTTCCCGCGGGATCGGAGCTTACCGGAATATCGGTCGGCGCCGCGCCAAACGCCGCTATATATAAGATATTTGCTTGGGACGGCACGGACAGCTTAAAACCCCTGGCAAAACCGAATTTAAATTTTTAAGTTACCTCCACATTCGTCCCGATATAAAATTGAGCGCGGAATTTTGCCGCGCTCTTTTAAATTTCTTGATAAAACAAAAATAATATGCTAAAATATATATCATAATATAATTCTTAAAGGAGACATGACTATGACATTTGAATTACTGTCGGTCGGAACCGAACTGCTGCTCGGCTCTATCGTGAACACAAACGCGCAATACCTGAGCCGCAGACTGAGCGAATTTGGGTTCAACGTGTACTACACCACGGTCGTGGGCGACAATCCCGAGCGGCTCAAAGTGGCCCTTGAGATCGCGGCGGGACGGGCCGACGCAGTTATAACGACCGGAGGCCTCGGCCCAACGGGCGATGATCTGACAAAGGAGACGATCGCGGAATACTGCGGATTAAAATGCGTTATGGACGAAAATAGCAAACGCAGGATAATCGAGCGTTTCAGCCGCGGCAACATGTATATGCCCGAAAGCAATTTCAAACAGGCCGAAATGCCGGAGGGCTGCATAATACTTCAAAACGACAATGGAACCGCGCCGGGCGCGATCGTTGAAACCGAGAAATGCAGATTTATTTTGCTTCCCGGTCCGCCGCTTGAGATGAAACCGATGTTTGACGAGCAAGTTATACCCTACCTTGAAAAATTTTCAGACGGAGTCATACGCTCAAAATCCATCCGCGTGTTCGGGCTCGGCGAATCGGCCGTTGACGAAAAGCTGCGCGATCTGATGGACAATTCGACCAATCCCACGGTCGCGCCTTACGCCAAAACGGGACAGGTGGAACTGAGGATCACAGCGAAAGCCGATACCGTGGATAAGGCGAAAGCGATGCTCGTGCCCATGCAGGAAAAAATCGAGAGCATACTCGGCGACCGAGTTTACGGCACAGGCATTGACAATTCGATGGAAAACGTCGTTGTAGAAATTCTGCGCGAGCGCGGACTCAAAGCGACCTGCGCCGAGAGCTGCACCGGCGGTCTGATCGCCGAAAAGATAACCCGGATTCCCGGATCGTCGGAATGTTTCGACTGCGGATACGTCACATATTCAAATGTGCAAAAGGCCGATATGATCGGCGTTGACTGCGACACGCTCAAAAAATACGGCGCTGTCTCGGAGCAGACAGCGCTTGAGATGTCGCGGGGCGCACGCGCACGTTCGGGAGCCGACATCGCCGTGTCGGTGACGGGAATAGCGGGCCCCGGAGGCGGAACCGAGGAAAAACCCGTCGGACTTGTGTATATTTCGATTTGCTCAAAAAACACTCACCGCGCGTTTAAACTTAAACTAAACGGCAGCCGCGAAAATATAAGAGAGCGCGCATCGCTGCACGCCCTCGACCTGATCCGCCGCTGCGCTCTCGGCCTTGAGCTGAAAATTTAGACGCGTTTCGCCGACAGCGCGGCTCCGATTATTCCCGCGTCGTTGCCGAGCTTCGCTATACCGAGTTTGGTCTGGCGGATCGACTTGCAGAAATAATTTTTCTCGCAGTATTTTTTGATAGGGTCGAGCAGGAAGTTCCCCTCCTTGCTTATTCCTCCGCCGATCAACAGGACCTCGGGCTCAAAGATATTTACAAGGCTACATATTCCGTCAGCCACATATTCAAGATATTGCTTAACTACCGCTTTTGCAGCGGGATCATTTTGCTTGGCCGCGTCAAAGGCGGTTTTTCCGTCAACCGTCCCGCGCTCCGATTTCAGCTTTGCCATAAGCGAATCGGGATGTTTTTCTATAGCCGCTTTGGTTTGGTTGATAAGACCGCTCACAGAGCCGTATACCTCCCAGCAGCCGCGCTTGCCGCAGCTGCATTTTTCTCCGCCGAAAATCAGGGTATTGTGCCCGAGCTCGGCCCCCGCGCCGTTAAAGCCGCGGTATATCTTTCCGTCTATTATTATGCCGCCGCCGATCCCGGTGCCGAGAGTTATAAATATAAAATCGCTTATTCCGCCGCCGTGCATAAAATACTCGCCGTAGGCCGCCGCGTTGGCGTCGTTTTCGATATTTGTCTCAAAGCCGGTCAGCCGCTCAAGCTCGGCTTTAAGCGGCGCGTTTTTCCAGCCCAGGTTGCCAGCGAACAATATTGTGCCGCTGTCGTTGTCGATCGCGCCGGGACTTCCGACGCCTATTGACTTTATATCCGATCTTGATATCTTCGAATCGCTTATAACCCGCTCTGCCGACATTGCCATATCAGAAACGATCTCCTCAAACGAGCGCTCGGCCAGTGTCGGCATTTGAAATTTATGCAGTATTTTTCCGTTTTCGTCAACCAGGCCCGCGGCTATGTTGGTGCCGCCCAAATCTATGCCTATATACATTTTTATCCTCTCCTTTTTGTATATTCTAACATGATTTTTATTTTTTGTAAAGAATCTTATAAAATATGTTTTTGCGCGGCGTTTATTGACTTGCCGCGGAATAATTGATATAATTAACTCAGGAGGATAACTATGGATAATTTGAATTTTACGAAAGAATTAATAGGATTTCTTGATAAAAGCCCCGTAAGCTTTATTGCGGTTGACAACTTAAAGAAAATGCTGTCGGAAAACGGCTTTTCAGAGCTTTACGAATCCCAAAAATGGGGAATCAAGCCCGGCGGAAAATATTTTGTGACGCGCAACGGCTCGGCTGTTATCGCGTTCAAGGCGCCCGAGGATCCGAAAGCCTTCGCGATTATCGCGGCGCACAGCGACTCACCGTGCTTTAAAATCAAGCCGAACGCCGAGATACGCGTTGAGGACAGATATGTTAAGCTCAACGTTGAGCAGTACGGAGGGCCAAATATCTCAACATGGTTTGACCGCCCGCTCTCTGTGGCGGGAAGAGCCGCGGTTAAAACAGAAAACGGCATCGAAATGAGACTTGTAAATATCGACCGCGACCTGCTTGTTATACCGAGCCTTGCGGTCCACTTGAGCAGAGGCGCGAGTGACAGCCGCTCCTTGAATGTTCAGAAGGATCTTCTTCCTCTGTTCTCGGGCGGAGATAACGGAAATAGCTTTATAGAAACCATTGCGGACAGCATAAATGTTCACGCCGATGACATAATAGGGACCGATCTGTTCTTATATGTCCGCCACAAAGGCAGAATCTGGGGCCTTGGCAATGAGTTCTTCTCATCCCCAAGAATAGACGATCTGCAATGCGCCTACACCGCCGTGGAAGCGCTAATCGGCTCTGACGACAGCGAGTCTGTTCAAATGTGCTGCGTGTTTGACAATGAGGAAGTGGGCAGCGGAACCAAGCAGGGCGCGAAGTCAACGTTTATGCGCGACACTATGTTCAGGATATGCAAAGCTTTGGGCATGGACGAGAGCGATATGCTGCGCATGCTGGCCTCAAGCTTTATGCTCTCGGCGGACAACGGCCACGCGGTGCATCCAAACTATACGAACAAATCGTGCCCAACAAACCGACCATATCTGAACGGCGGCGTTCTTGTAAAATACAACGCGCAGCAAAAATACACCACAGACGGCGTGTCGGAAGGCGTTTTCCTGAAGATCTGCGAGGACGCGGGCGTCCCGTATCAAAGGTATGTCAACCGAAGCGACATTCCCGGAGGCTCGACCTTGGGCAACCTCTCAACCGAACAGGTTTCGATAAACACAGTCGATATAGGCGCGGCGCAGCTTTCCATGCATTCGGCATACGAAACGGCGGGCGTCGATGACGCAGGATATCTATACAAATCAATGAAAGCGTTTTACGATGTAAGCATAACATCGCCCGCCGACGGAATTTATAATATCAAATAAACTTATGCCGATTTCCAAATATAAAAGACCCCTGAAAGGTATCGGGGTCTTTTATATTTGGTTTAGATATTAATCCAATTCAAAGGCGCCGGTGTAGAGCTGGTAATATTTGCCTTTTTGGGCTATAAGCTGCTCGTGGTTGCCCTTCTCTATGATTTGGCCGTGCTCGAGCACGATTATCATATCGGCGTTTCTAACGGTTGAAAGCCTGTGAGCGATGACGAACACCGTCCTACCCTTCATCAAACCATCCATGCCTTTTTCGATTATCTTTTCGGTTCTGGTGTCGATCGAGCTGGTCGCCTCGTCCAGAATAAGCGCGGGCGGGTCGGCCACGGCCGCTCTGGCTATCGCCAGCAGCTGTCTCTGGCCCTGGCTCAGATTCTCGCCGTCCGCCGTCAGCATCGTGTTGTAGCCATCGGGCAGGTGGGTGATGAACCAGTGGGCGTTGGCGATCTTGGCCGCGTATATGCAGTCCTCGTCGCTGGCGTCAAGACGGCCGTATCTGATGTTGTCCATGACCGTGCCGGTGAACAGGTGCGTATCCTGCAGAACCATGCCGAGGGAGCGGCGCAGGTCGTCCTTTTTGATCTTGTTTATCGTTATTCCGTCATATGTGATCTTGCCGTCGGGCACGTCGTAGAACCTGTTTATCAGGTTGGTTATCGTGGTCTTGCCCGCGCCCGTCGAGCCGACGAACGCTATCTTCTCTCCCGGCTCGGCCACAAGCGAGATGTCCTTTAAAACCGTCTTTTTGCCGTCGTAGCTGAATGTGACGTTTTTGAACTCGACCTCGCCGCGAACCTCGTTGTAGATGACATTGCCGTCCTTGCCGGGGCGCTTCCACGCCCAGCGGCCCGTGCGGTGATTGACCTCAATTATGTTTCCGTCGGGCTCTATCACCACTCTGGCGATGGTCGCCTTGCCGTCGTCGACCTCCGCCTTCTCATCTATGACTTGGAATATGCGCTCGGCGCCCGCCATAGCGTTAAGTATGGCGTTGACCTGCTGCGACATCTGGGTTATCGGCTGCGAGAATGAGCGGGTGTACTGCAAAAACGCGGTCAGCGAACCAATCGTCAGCGCAAAAAAGCCCGCGCCGGTGTTGCCGCTGTGTATCGTCAGAGCGGCGCCGACCATAGCGGTCACGGCGTAGTGCAGATACGACAGGTTGCCCATAATCGGGAACAGCACGTTGGCAAAGGTGTTGGCGTTGGCCGAGGCTCCGCGCAGCGCCTCGTTTATATTCGAGAATTTCTCTTTGGATTTGTCCTCATGGCAGAAAACTTTGACGACCTTTTGTCCCTCGATCATTTCCTCAACATAGCCGTTGACCGCGCCGATAGCATTCTGCTGCTTTCTGAAGAAGTAGGCGGAGCGCTTGCCGACAAAGCTGATAACGAAGAATATTATGACGAGCATAACCAGAACCAGCAGCGTCAGCACGGGGCTTATCACTATCATCATGATAAACACCGAGATAACGGTCAAAAACGACGAGACAAGCTGAGGCACGCTCTGGGACATCATCATTCTGATTGCGTCTGCGTCGTTGGTATAGCGGCTCATAACGTCGCCGTGTGTGTGGGTGTCGAAGTATTTTAGGGGGAGTTTTTGCATCTTGGTGAACAGGTCGTTTCTCACGGTGTAGAGCACGCCGCTTGAGATATTTACCATGATTCGGTTATACATCCATGAGGCGAACGCGCCGACTATGTACGCGCCGAGCAGCAGCAGGATATTCACAAGGAACGTCGTAAGAGGCGGGTTCTCGGCTCCGATAAGTGGCACTATGTAGTCGTCCAGCATCGGCTTCAGCATATACGTGCCGTAGACGTTGGCGGCGCTTGAAACTATAACGCCGATGATAACCAGAACCAGCTGCGGCTTGTACTTCGCAAGATACGAGAACAGGCGCGCCGCGGTCTTTTTGGTGTTTTTGGGTTTTTTGAATCCTTTATGTCCCGGAGGCATATTACGCAGCTCCTTTCTGCTGAGATTCGTAGATCTCGCGGTATATATCGCTGCTCTCGAGCAGCTGCTCATGGGTGCCCTGGGCGCTGATGCGTCCGTTGTCCATGACGATTATTTTGTCGGCGTCCTCGATCGAGCTGATGCGCTGGGCGATTATTATAGTGGTCGTGCCCTTGAGCTTGGTCTTAAACGCGCTTCTGATGCGCGCGTCGGTCTCGGTATCGACCGCGCTGGTGCTGTCGTCGAGAATGATTATTTTCGGCTTTTTAAGCAGCGCTCTGGCGATACACAGCCTCTGCTTCTGGCCGCCCGAAACGTTCACGCCGCCCTGACCGAGGTCGGTCCTGTAGCCATCGGGAAAACCCGATATAAACTCGTCGGCGCACGCGTCGCGGCAGGCCTCGGTTATCTGCTCCTGCGTGGCGTGCTCGTCGCCCCAGCGCAGGTTGTCGGCTATCGTGCCGCTGAACAGCACGTTCTTTTGGAGCACCATCGAAACGTCATTTCTGAGCACGTCGAGCTTGTACTCGCGCACGTCGTGTCCGCCGACTATAACGCGGCCTGCGGTCACGTCGTAAAGCCTCGGGATAAGCTGAACAAGCGAGCTCTTTGACGAGCCCGTGCCGCCGATAATGCCCACGGTCTCGCCCGACTTGATGTCAAGATTAATATGGCGCACAGCGCAGTTCATTATGTCATGCTGATAGCTGAAGGCCACGTCCTCGAACCTGATCGAACCGTCGTCGAGGGTCAGATTTTCGTTGTTGTTGTCGTCCTTGATCTCGAGCTCCTCGTCGAGTATCTCGCAGATACGATCGCCGCTGGCCTTGGAATTTACCAGTTGTATAAATATCATTGAAATCATCATCAGCGACATAAGTATCTGGGTGACGTAGGTTATAAAGCTTATAAGCTCGCCGGTCTGCATTCCGCCGACGATAACCATGTTGCCGCCAAACCAGAGGATCGCGACGATGCAGGCGTAAATAACCATCTGCATAACAGGCATGTTGATTATAATAAGCTTTTCGGCTGATACCTGGGCGTCACGTACCTCGTTTGTGATAGTGTTGAACTTCTCGTCCTCGTAGCTTTCGCGCACAAACGCCTTGACAACGCGGATACCCGCAAGATCCTCCTGCACAACGCGGTTCAGATCGTCGATCTTTCTGAGCATCAGGCGGAACCTGGGCATTGCCTTGACAGCCACGGTGAACACCGTGACGCAGATTATCGGCACGGCCACCGCGAAGATAAGCGCCAGACGCGCGTTGAGCGAGATCGCCATGAACAGCGCCATAGCGAACATCATGGGCGCGCGGACGCAGGTTCTTATAACCATCATGGTCGACATCTGAATGTTTGTGATGTCGGTCGTGAGGCGGGTCAGGAGCGACGATGTGCTGAACTTGTCGATGTTTCCAAACGAAAAGTCCTGAATCTTGAAGAACACCGCCTTTCTGATAGACGCCGCGAATCCGGTCGAGGCCATCGAGGCGGTCCGGGCCGCGCCCGCGCCGAAGCACAGCGAAACAAGAGCCATGAGCATCATGATAATGCCCGACCTCACCACATATCCGACGTCGGCATTCGCGATGCCCACGTCAACAATGCGCGCCATCATCAGCGGTATGGTGGTTTCCATAGCCACCTCGCCGACGATCAGCAGCGGCGTGAACAACGCGAATTTTCTGTCCGTCTTTGACATAAGACGGAGCAATTTTTTTAGCATATATACACACCTCCAAATGTAGTTATTAGTAATTAGTTAATAGTGATTAGACGGACACCTCATCAGTCGCCTTCGGCGACAGCTTCCCCTTGAGGGGAAGGTGGGTTTTTGCCCGAATGGGCAAAAAGTCGGATGAGGTGTTATTCCTCCGCCAGGGCGGCTTTGGCGTAGAGGCTGCACTCGAGGCGCTTGCGCATCATCTCGCAGCTCAGCTTGTGGGGCTTATTTAAACTGCCGTTTATCAGGCAGGCGTTGGCTACGCAGCCGCCGCTGCAGAAAAACTTTGCGAAGCAGTCGCGGCAGTCGGGCTTTGAGTAAATATTGCAGTCCGCAAACTCGTTTCGCAGATCGCGATCAAGCTCCTTATCGTCGTAAATGCTGCCCATTTTGTATTCTTCGGTTCCCACAAACTGGTGACAGGGATACACGTCTCCATTCGGCGCGACAGCAATATACTCGCAGCCGCAGCCGCAGCCCGAAAGCCGCTTTATAACGCACGGGCCCTCGTCAAGATCAATCATGAAATGGAAAAAGTTAAAGCCGTTACCGTCCTTTTTACGCTTAACATATTCCCGCGTCAGGGTCTCGTACTCGTCAAAAACACGCGGCATATCCTCCTCGCGCAGCGAATAATCTGTCTCCTCGGCACATACCACAGGCTCCACCGATATCTGCTTAAAGCCCAGATCCGCCAGATGCAGCACGTCATTTGAAAAATCGAGATTGTATCTCGTGAAGGTACCGCGGACATAATAATTATCCTGATTTCGGCTTTCGGCGGTCTTTTTGAATATAGGCACTATGCTGTCGTAGCTGCCCGTGCCGTCCGCCCTGTATCTGACGCGGTCGTTTACCTCTTTTCTGCCGTCAATACTGAGCACGATATTTCCCATTTCTTTATTTATGTACGCGAGCTTTTCTTCATCAAGCAAAATTCCATTGGTCGTTATTGTAAAGCGAAACACCTTGTCATATTTCTTTTCGAGCTCTCTCGCATAGCAAACTATCTCCTTTACAGCCTCGAAATTCATCAGCGGTTCGCCACCGAAAAAGTCGACTTCGAGGTTGCGACGACTGCCCGAATTCGCCACCAGATAGTCCATCGCGCGTTTTCCTGTTTCGGCGCTCATCAGCTCTCGCCGGCCCGAATGGTACTCGCCTTCCTCGGCGAAGCAATACTTGCAGCGCAGGTTGCAGTCGTGGCTTATGTGTAAACACATCGCCTTTACAGGTGCGTTTCTTTTAAGCTCTTTGTTATACTCAAAATCGTCCTCCGCCCAGAGCATTCCGTTCTTTTTGAGCTCGGCTATATCCTCGATGACGTCCCAAACGTCCTCGGAATCGTATTCTTTTCTGAACTCGCCTACCGCTTTGAACTTGGCCTCGTCGCTCTCGGGGTCGAGGCCCTTCACGTCAAGAAAATTCAACACGTCATAGCTCAGCTTGTCCAGCTCGTGGACGCAGCCGCTGTTCACGTCAATGGCGATGTATTTGTCAAACATTTCAAAAGTATGCAGCATATTTATTCTCCTAAGTTAATTACATTATATTAAAATAAACAGGGCGCCACACTGTGTGTGAGCGCCCGGGCGTTTAAACTTCCGCTCGGAAATTTAAAGATTTATCTTTCCTCATTCTCGCACTTCTGATTAGCAACTGTGCACGAGGTCTTGCAGGCCGACTGGCACGAGGTCTGGCACTCGCCGCAGCCGCCTTTGCACGCGCTCTCCTTGAGCGTGGCGCTGTTTAATGTCTTGATTCTTTGAACTTTCATTAGTAATCTCTCCTTATGCTTAAATTATATTTCTACTTGTGTTTTCTTTTTCTGTTTTTATGTCCGGCCATATTGATGCCGGCAACGCCGCCCAGTCCACCGAGCGCAGCCGCAACCGCGAAATCCGCGATGAACTCGGGCGAAAACCCGATCGAGGAACCGAACAACAGTCCCGCGGCCAGAGTGATCGCCGAATATAGCAATCCCGTTACGACACCGATAAGCAAACCGTTTTTTTGATTTTTCGCAGCTGCCTTGAGCCCCGCAACAAACATCGACACCGCCGAAATGACGATAATCAGAATATTCATCACATGCTCGGGAATGTCGTAAAACACCGCCGCAGCCGAAATGATAAGCAGTGCCAACACCGCCACGGCCAAGCCGAATATCAGACCGACGGCAACAGCCGCAATCGGGCTTTTGCCGCCCGCCGTCTCTTTTGCATGAATTACCTCGCCTGCCATATGATCACACCTCGCAATAATTTATTTTGGTAAATTATATGCGGGGGTTGACATGGATATTCCGCGGGCGGATGATATCCGCCACTACGATTTGGTTTCTTCGGGTTTATCCTCGGGTTTTTCTTCCTCTTTTTCCTCGGGTTTTGACGAGCCTTCCTTTATAACTCTGGCTATGGCGCTCTTTTCGATAGTCACGTATGACTTCGTGGTACCCGCGCCGCTCTCGAGAATGAAAAGGTTATCCTTTATCTTCGTGATTTTTCCGTGGATACCGCCGATCGATGCAACCTCGTCTCCTACCTTAAGGTTTGAGATCATCTCCTGGAGCGCTTTTTCCTTTTTCTTCTGAGGTCTTATCAGAACAAAATAGAAAACGACCAGAATCAGAACCAGCATTATTATCATTGAATACGAACCGCCCGGGGCTCCCGCCGCTCCGTTTGCGGCATATGCTGTCATCATTTTTGTACCTCCTTACAAAGTATATCAGTTTAATTATAACCCCACAGGCAAAATAATGCAAGTGTTTTTTTTAAAAATCTTAAAATTATATTGACATAGCGTTTTTAGTTTGTTAAAATTAAGCTGCTTAACTATTAAGTTTGTTAATATTTAAAAGGGAAGTGGAACCATGAATCACATAACGCTTTGCGCCGATAACAATGACGGCGTGAACATTATTTTTGAGAACATGAAAACCGCCTTGGAAAACATGGTGAAAGATCTGCCGATAAACAACAAAGAGCTTTTGATACTTAAATCCATTATGACCAGCGAGGATATTACCTCTGCGGAGATCAGCGAGATGTTCTCTGTCTCAAAGGCTGCGGTGTCTCAGTTTGTGTCGTCCCTCGAAAAACGCGGATATCTGAGACGCAGGCTGAGCGACAAGGACAGGCGCAGGGTTTATTTTGACATAACCGACGCGGGCGTGGAGCTGGTGCGCAGCACCGACGAATATATCGCGGAGAGCATTAATATCGTTAAAAAGAAGCTGGGCGAAAATGACTACAACACCATGACAGGACTTCTGAAAAAGACAACAAAAATTCTGGCCGACATATCCGAAAATAAGCATTTATCACGGCAGGAGCAGCGGGGCGCATAATTATGAAAGAAAAATTAAAGTCACTTAGCGGCGCCGTTAAAAGCGGCGCGGGAAAAATTCTAAAATTCTTTTCAAGGCACAAGATAATCGCGGTAGCTCTGATCATCGCGCTGCTCATGGGCGGCGTTATAGGATTCGGCGCGCTGTCGGATATAAGAAAAGGCGCGCAGAACGGCACCGCTATAACCGCCGAGCTACGCGACATTGAGGAGAAAATAAGCGATTCTACGCTGGTGGAGCCAAACAGCGAATATTCCGTCACGGCGAACGTTTCGGGCGAGATACTTGACGACTTTTTCGAGGAAGGCGATTATGTCAACAAAGACGACGTGATGTACGTTATTGACTCCGAGGCGATAGAAAACAATATCGCCAGCGCCGATATAGCGATCGCCCGCGCGAAAAGGGCTTATGACGACGCGATAAAAGAGGACACAATGACTGTGCGCGACAAGCAGACCGGCGCGAGCACGCTTGAAAGCGCCAGGATAGCGGTGCAAAAAGCGCAACAGGCCTATGACGACGCTCTCCGCGCCGCAAACGACCTGAACGCCGTTTCGGAATATTCAGGATATGTTACGGAAATGCATGTCTCGGTAGGCGACACCGTTGCGGCGGGCTCACCAATATGCGATATTGTAGACAGCACGGCGCTTAAAATCGACGTGCCCTTTAACACAGCGGATATCGCGAATATTTATGTAGGCGCCCCGGCAGAGCTGACGCTCACCAAAAACGGTTCTCATCTAAACGGCACGGTCACCGAAGTAAGCGGCCGTTCCGTTGGCGGCAGCGGATACACCATGTATAACTACGTCACAATCGAGGTTCCAAATCCCGGCGCCGTGGCCTCGGGCGACACCGCGACGGCGGTGGTCGGAAATATCGCGTGCGGCGACGCGGGCACCTTTGAAAACCTGACCGAGGAAACGATCTCCGCGCAGGCGAGCGGAAAAATCGAACAATTGTATATTTCCGAAAACTCATATATAAGGCGGGGCGACATGATACTGAAATTCGACGGCGACTCGGTCAACTCGCAGGTAAACACAGCTCTGCTAAACCTGAATGACGCGCGCGAGGCATTAAGCAGAGCGGAAATACAAAACTCAAACAGCGACGCAAACACCGCGCTCAGTGACAGCAAGCTCGACTCTGCGATTGAAAACGCGCGCCTTCAGTACAACGACGCGCTGCTTTCGAAGGATAATCTGCTGCGACAGCTTGACGACTACACCGTGCGGGCTCCGATCTCGGGCACGGTCGTTACCAAAAACAAAAAGAAAGGCGACAACGCATCGGGAATGTCAGCCTCCGCTTCCTCCTACTCGGCGTCATCGTCCGGTTCGGCGGCCTCGGCTATGGGAGCCGCGGGCTCAGCGGCTGGTACGGGCATGTCTCTTGGCGGCAGCGATTCGACCGCCATGGCTGTCATATACGACATGAGCCGCCTCAAATGCACGCTGAATGTTGACGAGCTGGACATCAAAAATATTCACGTCGGTCAGAAGGTCACCGTCACGACCGACGTCAGCGACAAGGAATACACCGGCGTTGTGGACACCGTCGGCATCGGCGGCAAGGCGGGTCAGAACGGGGTAACCACTTTTCCCGTGAAAATTGAGATAATCGACTTTGACGACAGTCTGCTGCCCGGTATGAACATCGACGCGGCTATCGTGCTCTCAAGCGTGCATAATGCGCTGGCTATACCCGTCAGCTGCCTGAATCGTGGAAACACGGTTTACGTCAAAGGCGAAAAAACCGAGGAAAATGACGCCGCTCCCGAGGGCTATCACACGGTCACTGTCACTACAGGAGCCGCGGACGACGAATATATTCAAATATTGAGCGGACTTTCGGAGGGCGACGAGCTCTATTCAGAAGAATACAACTCAATGGATGACATGATGAACATGATGGAGGAAAACCGAGACTCGATGAGAAACAATATGTCCGGAGGAGGCTCGGAATGACGGCGGCAAAGCAAAGCGGTACACCGCTGATCGAATTTGACAATGTTTATAAGATATACGTCATGGGCGACACCGAGGTGCACGCCCTTGACGGCATTTCTATGAAAATATATAAGGGCGAGTTTGTGGCGATAGTCGGCCAGTCGGGCAGCGGAAAATCCACCTGCATGAACATAATCGGCTGCCTCGACGTGCCGACGAGCGGCAAATACTACCTGCGCGGCATTGACGTTGGCACAATGAAGGACGATGAGCAGGCCGAGATACGCAACAAGGAGCTGGGCTTTATATTCCAGCAGTACAATCTGATACCGAAAATCAACGTGCGGCAGAACGTGGAGCTGCCGCTGATGTACGCGGGACTGTCCGAAAAGGAGCAGACGAGAAGGGCGCTTGAATCTCTCGACAGGGTCGGGCTCAGATCCAAAGCCGAGAACATGCCGCAGCAGCTCTCGGGCGGCCAGCAGCAGCGCGTCTCGATCGCAAGAGCCTTGGCGGGTGACCCGTCGATAATCCTTGCGGACGAGCCGACGGGAGCCCTTGATTCCAAAACGGGCCGCGACGTGCTTGAGTTTTTAAAAAAACTGCACACCGAGGGCAACACGATAGTGCTGATCACCCACGACAACACGATAGCGGCGCAGGCCGAGCGCGTCATCAGGATACAGGACGGCAGGGTCACATACGACGGCGAGCCCGACATAGGCAAGTTCGCCACCGTCGCGCACGCCGGTGACAAGGAGGTGGGCGCGGGTGACGCTTAAAAAATCCTTTGCGCTGGCGCTTAAAAACCTCCTGTTCGACAAAATGCGCTCGCTGCTCACCATGTTGGGAATAATTATCGGCGTTGCTGCCGTTATCATCCTCATCAGCCTGATGAACGGCATGATGGACCTGATGAACAGCGAGTTTGCCAAGCTCGGTACTGACTCGATAAACATAACTGTGACAGACCGCGGCGGCAGCCGCACAGTCGACGAGAACGACATGTATAACTTCGCCGAGGAAAACGGAGAATACTTAAAAGCGATAAGCCCAACGACCACGATCCCGTCGGCCACCGTCAAAACGCCTGACGAGGACCTTAAAACAAGTGTCACGGGAGTAGACGAGCAGTATATGGGCATCAAGGTTTTGGAGCTTGAAAAAGGCAGGTTTCTTCACTTTTCGGACATCAGCCGCAAGCAGAAGGTCTGCGTTATAGGCACATATATAGAAAAGGAGCTGTTCGGCCGCGGAAACGGGCTCGGACAGAACCTCAAAATAAACGGCAAGAGCTTTAAGGTCATAGGCGTGCTTACCGAGGAGGCCGACTCCGAAAGCGGCGGTCAGGACGAGGTCATATATATTCCGTACACGACCGCGGTCTCGATGTCGCAGAGCGGTTTTATTCCCGCCTACACCGCGCAGGCCGTGAGCGACGATCTGGTCGACAGCGCAGTTGTGAAGATCAAGCGCTACCTTGACAACAAGCTCGGCGATAGTGACTACTATTCGGTGATAAGCGTGAAACAGGTCATGGACATGGTGAACACCATGACGGGCACAATGGAGACATTGCTCATATGTATTGCGGCTATCTCGCTGCTGGTGGGCGGCATCGGCATTATGAACATAATGCTTGTGTCCGTCACCGAGCGCACACGAGAGATCGGAATACGCAAATCACTTGGCGCCAAGAACCGTGACATCAAATCCCAGTTCGTTATAGAGGCGGGCACGGTCAGCGGCGTCGGCGGGATCATCGGTATTATAGTCGGGTCGATCCTCGCGGTGGTGTTCGGCTCGCTGATGGGGCTCAAAACCGTGCCATCGTTTTCGGCGATAGCTATCGCATTCGGCGTTTCGGTGGCGATAGGAATACTGTTCGGCTATCTGCCCGCCAAAAACGCGGCAAACCTTAACCCGATAGACGCCCTGAGGCATGAATAGAACGGAGGCAATGAGAAAAATATGCGAATAAAAAGAATTATAACCATTATTATGGCCTTGGCTGTCTGCTTGGCGACTCTGCCCTGCGCGGCGCACGAGACAAGCTCGAACAAAGACGAGGTTTTAAAGCTCCTGAATGAGCTTGAGATAATGAGCGGCGACCCAAACGGCGATCTTCGCCTTGACGACACGGTCACGCGAGCCGAGTTCACAAAAGCGGCCGTGGCAAGCTCGCAGTTCCGCCACAGCGCGGCGTCGAGCCTTTCGGTATCTCCCTTTTACGACGCGCCCTACACCCATTGGGCCGCGCCCTATATTCGCGTGGGCGTCACAAACGATCTGGTCTCGGGCTATCCCGATGCTTCGTTCAAGCCCGACAACCCCGTCACATACGAGGAAGGCGTGACGATCATGCTGCGAGTTCTGGGCTACACCGACGCGGACTTCGGCGCCTCCTGGCCCGACGGACAGCTCGGCATGGCGGACAGCCTTGACATGACCGACAATATCGAAAACACCGCGGTCGGCTCTCAAATAAAACGCGGCGACGTGGCGACGCTTATATACAACACTCTGCGCTGCAAGCAGAAAAACGCGCAGACCGAGCTTATCTCGATCTTTGATGTGAGCTTTACCGAGAACGCCACGCTGATATCCACCTCAAAAGAGGACAGCGCGATACCGGGAGACGAGGTTTTCACCGATATGGGCAGCTTTAAGATACGGGACGACTTTGACTATTCGCGCATCGGCATGAAAGGCGACATAGCGCTCAAAAACGGCCGCACCGTGATCGGATTTTTCCCCGACAGCGGCACGGAGCCCGACGAGAAATACGTGGTCTACAGTATGCTCGGGAGCGACGTTGTGGCGTACAAAAACGGCGCGTTTGAGATAGTCGATATCCCCGACGCCGCGGCGGCTTACGACGGAACACAGCGCTCGACATACGGCGCGGTGAAATCCACGCTCGAGATGGGCGACATCATAAACGTGCACAAAACCAACGGAAACATTGACTACATCCTGTTTGACAAAGGAAAAATGCGCGGCCCGTACACCGTGACAGCGGACAGCTCGCACATAAGCGCCGCCGGCATTACCGAATCGACAAAAATCACCCGCGGCGGCAAGGCGGCGTCGCTTGCCGAGCTTCAGAGCAACGACATACTCTACTACGTTCCCGAGCTCGACATGGCGTTTGTGTACACAAACAAAGTCACGGGGGTTTACGAAAAAGCGTCGCCCAACGCGGACGCGCCCACCGAGGTCACCGTCTCGGGCGTTACGTATAAGGTCGAAGGCGCGGGGGCGTTTGAAAAGCTCTCGTCCGCGGGCGGCGCGGAATACGGCGACACCGTGACGCTGCTGCTCGGAAAGAGCAACGACGTGGCCGATGTGCTGACAAACGGCAACTCAGACGCGCCGTCGACAATCACGGGCTACGCATACTCAGCGGGCACCAAGACCTACACCACGGGCGACCTTAAAAATTATTCGGGATACTATATCGGCATCGCGGCGCCCGGTGGCGACACCTACGAGTACACCTGCGACCGTGACTGCTCGGACTATAAGAACTCAATCGTTACCGTGACGCTCAGCGAAGGCAAGGCCTCGGTGCGCCGCGCCGAAAACTCGGGAGGCGTCAGCGGCATATTCAGATACAACGACGGCAAGATCAGTCTCGGCGGCGCAAAAGTATCATCCGACGTGAAGATCCTCGATGTCGGCGCAACCGACAAAAATGAGGCTCCTCTCTACTGCGCGGTCTACCCGAGCAGGCTCAACAACGTCAATATAAGCTCAGGCAGAGTGCTGTGCTCAAGCAAGAATGGCGCGGGAGAGATCGACAGCCTGATACTGAATGACGTGACAGGCGACTCGTATACCTACGGCCTCGCAACCTCCGTGCAGAACATCAGCGCGGGCATGAACCTCAGCGGTTCATATTCCTATCTGGTAAACGGCGTAAGCTACAGCGCGGCTACAAGCAACACGATATTCTCTATCGGCCGGGATATGGGAATACGGCTGAACTCGGCGCAGAACCCAACCTCGATCTCGAACCTGACCGAGCTTGACGGAAATATCGAGATATTGAGTGCGTCTGCGCTCAGCTGCGACGGCAGGACTTATGAAATATCGCCCGATGTTCAGGTCTATGAAAAGACTTACTCGATGTCGGACGAGTACACTATGGTCCCGATGAGCGACATTACCTCAGGCTCGCACACGCTCTATGTCTACTACGACAAGCTTCCCGAGAACGGAGGAAAGATCCGCGTGATATTGGCAGTCCGCAAATAGGCACTCAGATCTCGCCCATCGTGAGCCGTATGCTGCGGTTTATCAGCGCGGATATTATCTGGCTCTCGGTGACGGTTTTGATTATCATGCCTCTGTCGTCGATCACGTCGATTATATGATATTTGTAATACCCCAAGCGGCGCAAAAACAGCCCGGCTCGTACCTCGCTGTGCGCCGCCATTCTTTTTACCTGGCAAAACCTGTCGCGCCTCAGTCCATCTTTATAGTAAAGCAGCTCGCGCAGAGAAATTATGTTCAGATTCTTTTGCTCATAGGACAAGTTGCCGAGCAGGAATGCTCCTATGAGTATCAGCGGCATATTGAAATCTTTTACCAAAAGCAGCATGACCGCCACCGCTATTATCACGGCGATCGGGAAACAGCTGATCTTGAGCACTATGTTGTACGCTCTAACGCCGCCCAGATTTATCGAGATCAGGCCCTTTAATATCCTGCCTCCGTCAAGAGGCAGGGCGGGAACCAAATTTATGATGAGCAGCGCCAGATTGATGTTTATCGCGTATTCTATACGCTCTTTGAGCATCGGGGCGCGCGAGGCCGCAATGCAGAGCGACACTGCCAATATCCCGCTCAGCAGCGGACCCGCGGCGGCGATAAGTATCTCTTTATACGGATTTTTTATAAAGCCCGCGCTGAGCTTTCCGCACACGCCGAACGGCAGTATTTCTATCCGAGATATGCCCACGTCAAGGGCGCGGGCGGTAAAGATATGCGCGCACTCGTGAAGCAGAGCCGACAAATACGCGATAAAAAACATCTCGGCATATCCGCAGAATATCGCCGCGGCTGCGAGTATAAGAAAAAAAGGGCTGACCGACAAGCGCTTTCCCATCGGTATCAGCCACAAACTTTTAAAAAACCTCACTCCAGAACCTCCAGACAGTCATGAAATAATCACGGACGCGATATAAAATTCCCATCCAGTCAAAATTATGATTAACAGCCCTGCCGAGCGCCGCCACGCAGTTTCTGCCGAACGCGAAGCTCGAACGGTTTATCAGGAGTATTCCTATAATCAGCACCGCCGCCGCAACGGATTGCTTTAAAAGCCTCCGAGCGCGGCTCTCTCTGTTTTTCTTATCACTTGGCGCACGCCTTTGCCGCAAGTTCCCGCGTGTCTCAACCCGCATATTTACCACCTCAAAATAAAGTATAGTACATTTTATTATGAAGCAGACTGGTTTATGATGATAAAATTATCTCTCTATCATGTTCGCCAAATATCCGGCGCCGAAGCCGTTGTCTATATTCACCACGCTGACGCCCGAGGCACAGGAATTGAGCATCGAGAGCAGCGCGGCGACTCCACCGAAGGCCGCGCCGTAGCCCACGCTGGTGGGAACAGCAATAACGGGACAGTCGGCAAGACCGCCGATAACGCTCGGCAGCGCGCCTTCCATTCCCGCAACGGCCACTACTGCCTTTGCGCTCATGATCTCCTCGGCATGGCTCAAAAGTCGGTGTATACCCGAAACACCCACGTCAAACAGCCGAATCACCCTGCTGCCCAGAGCCTCGGCGGTAAAGGCGGCTTCCTCCGCCACGGGTATGTCGCTGGTGCCGCCCGTGGCGACCACTATGTGCGTGCCGCGCTTGGGCTCGGGCATCTCGCCCGCCACGCCTGCGTGCCCTGCCTCGCTGTATATGAATCTGCCGCCGAGTGCGGCCGTCAGCTTGTCCGCCGTACCTTTGCCGATTCGGGTTATCAGCACAGTTTTTTCGCCGCGCTCAAGCATGGTTTCGGCAATCTTTATTATCTGCTCGTCGGTCTTGCCCGCGCCATAGATCACTTCGGCAGCGCCCTGTCTTATCGCCCTGTGGTGGTCGATCTTGGCAAAGCCCAAGTCCTCAAAGGGCATCACCCGCAGCTTTAGCTCCGCCTCTTTGGGTGTTATCTCTCCCGAGGCGACCTTGCTCAAAATTTCTCTAATCTCGAATTTATCCATAATATCATCTCCAAATCATGGTTTTATTTTACATCAATATCACAATTTTTGCAAGCGGTTTCCTTGACATGAGTGCGAATTTGTGGTAATATAAATTTGCCAAACAATTTTATTATATTTTATACAAATAACGGTTTTTTTGTTTTGACAAAAATACCCGCTCATCTTTATACCGTTATTTGTAGGTTGACATCAATTTATACTGCTATTTTGTAAGTTGACATCAAAATCATATAAAGATAAAATTGTTTGGCGACAACGGAGCGCGGCATTTTTTCGCGGCGTTTCGTGCGCCGCGTTTTTATATTTGAGAAATATGCTCATGGTCGCCAAATCATATTGAGGCTATGCCTCCCCCTCAGTCGCCTTCGGCGACAGCATTAAGGAAGCTCTTGGTCAAAATTGCAAGCAATTTTGAAAGATAGCTTTGAACCCGCAAGCAAGCTTGTTGATTATCCCCTCCTAAAGGAAGGGGAGCCTAATTGGAGCCAATCCAACGGGCGCGGGGACGATCTAACGTTTTCCGCCAAAGTCATTCCGCGTAATCACTATTCGCTAATCTCTAATCGCTACGTTGCCATCGCCGCCAGCAAATTCGTCTGTTGCTTTACCGTTACCGAGACGGGGTAGCTTATTATAACCAGATCGTCGAATTTCACGAAATCGTAGAACTCTTTGAGCTTGAACGCGTAGGCCTCGCTGCCGTAATTGCCGTAGGTGCCGCCGTTCCACATTCTGTAATCTATTATGTAGACTTCCTCGTAGTTATTGAGCGCCCATACCGAGAACGCGTCGCCGAAGGATTCCTTCACAATGCATATCTTCCTGCCGTTATTGACGTTGGTCTTAAAAACCTCCAGCGGATAATCGCCCTGCAGGAAGCACGAGTAGTTGTTGAGCCACGGATAAATTGCTCTGACGCTCTGCATATATGAGTTCATGAACGGGTCGTTGTAGACCGCGCCCTCATACTCAGAATTGGGATAAAACAGCTGAAGCATATCGGGGTTTTGCGCGATAAGCTCGCTGCCGTATGTGCCCGACATGAAAGACGAGAGCGAGCCCATCATACCGTACCGGTTTTCGGTGCGGTAGTTTTGCAGCGGCTCGAGATCGTTAATGTTCGGGTTTTCAGCCGAGTATTCGGCGTAGGCGTAATACGCGCCCCTCTGGGTCCAGTGGTGGTCGGTGCAGAAATATATTTTCTCGGCGGCGTGTTCCGACAGGGTCCCGACAACGTTTATGAGACTAAGGTTGGGTATA
This sequence comes from uncultured Monoglobus sp., assembly GCA_947624775.1. GTDB lineage: Bacteria > Bacillota > Clostridia > Monoglobales > Monoglobaceae > Monoglobus. The sequence goes on along the minus strand of CANQLT010000019.1, from coordinate 7,676 downwards.
TCGCGCGAGATCAGGTTGTCGTAAACCGCGGTGATACCCGCCGTCTGATTTGTGCGCCTTGAGTTGGGCGCGTAGAATTCCTGAGCCGTCGGCGCCAGAATGTTATAAACATCCGCGTCCGGCACCGAACGGGCGATCTTTTCCACCGCGTCGGCGTAGGCGCCGCTGCTGTCGTTTAGGCTCAAAAGCTCCATGCCGAAATTTTCGCTGCCGTTTGAAAAAACGCTTATGCTGTTATACGTGCCCATGTCCTGCCCGTGTCTGAACTCATCGGTTACGACGGTGTCCGCCATCGGGTTCGGATTGAGCTCGACCCTATCGCCTAAGAATACGGCCTTGTTTTTCTCGTCCCACTCTACGGGATAGCCGAAGGCGTCCGCAATCGCTCTGACAGGGACCATGGTGTAGTCCCCCGAAAAGCACGCGGCCGCGCCCATATCCACGGGCTGACCGTATTTTATCATTTTGTCGCTGCCTATCGTGAAATGCACGGTCACGGGATCGAGCGTCACGGCCATGCTCTCGGTTTTGTCGTCCCATTTTATCGTGGCGCCGAAAGCGTCGCACACCGCCCTGAGGGGCACCATGGCCGAGCCGTTTTCGGTGTAGACCGGAGTGGGACATTCGACCTCCTTGCCCTTGGCGAAAAGCCTGATGTTGTTGTCCGACGGGCGCGAGCACGCGGCGATTGCTATGCATATCATCACGGCGCACACCGCGGCGCACACGATCACTTTTTTGTTTTTGAGGTAACCGAGATATTTTTTCAGGGCCTTCGCGTTAAAGGCTCCGCGCTTTTTGTCGGGCGATTTTTTTAAGTTTTTAAACGATTCTTTCATTGATTTAATGTTCATAAAAAACCTCCGCAGCACATTATAACACAGTCGGCATAATTTGACAAGTGTTTTTTAAAAGCGCGGCTTTGGCGGCCGTCTGTTAATTTTATAAAAAATTTCAAAAAAATACTTGACATACGGTTTTAACTGTGCTAAAATATCATGCGTTAAACAAAGCAGAAGCCGCGCTTCTCCCCTCAGCGAACAGCGAAAGGGCAATAAATTTGAATTTTATTTGGGTTTATATTGCGGCGTGCTTTTGCGCTCCGCATTTTTTATGCAATAATTATTGGGAGGTGTTTTGTATAGCTAAGCAGGATTTGATGATCAACGACCAAATCAGAGACAAAGAGGTTCGTCTGATAGGGCCGGGCGGCGAGCAGCTGGGTATTGTGCCCATCGCGAAGGCTCAGGCGACCGCCGATTCGAAAAATCTTGATCTGGTGAAGATCGCGCCCCAGGCGAAACCGCCCGTGTGCAAGATCATGGACTACGGCAAGCATAAGTTCGAGCTCTCAAAGCGCGAGAAAGAGAACCGCAAGAACCAGAAGGTCGTGGCGGTCAAAGAGGTTCGCCTGAGTCCGAATATCGACGATCACGATTTCAACACCAAGCTCAAGGCCGCTTTGAAGTTTCTCAAAAACGGCGACAAGGTCAAGGTTTCGGTCAGATTCAGAGGTCGTGAGATCACCCATTCATCCCTGGGCAGAGACATCCTGATGAGATTCAAGGAGGGCGCCGCCGAGTACGGCGACGTTGACAAGGGTCTCAAGATGGAAGGCAGAAATATGGCTATGTTTATCACACCTAAAAAGAAGTAGTCAAACATTGCATGATATGCATTAATCAGAATATCAAAACGGAAGGAGAAAAGAAAATGCCTAAAATTAAGACACACAGAGCCGCGGCAAAGCGTTTCAGCGTTACCAAAAACGGCAAGGTCAAGAGAGGTAAGGCTTACAGGAGCCACATTCTTAACAAGAAGTCAACAAAGAGAAAGAGAAAGCTCAGAAAGGGCGGATATCTCGCCAAGGCCAACGAGGCCACGATCAAGGCTATGATGCCTTACAAATAAACCGCGTACCGATTCGGTTTATAAAACAATTAGAAATCAGAAAGGAAAATTACTATGGCAAGAATAAAGGGCGCGGTCAAGACACGCGCGAGACGCAAAAAAGTTTTAAAGCTGGCCAAGGGCTACAGAGGCGCTAAGAGCAAGCTGTTCAGAACGGCCAACCAGGCTGTTATGAAGTCTCTGGCATACGCCTACAGAGACAGAAAGGCAAAGAAGAGAGAGTTCAGACAGCTGTGGATCGCCCGTATCAACGCGGCGGCGAGAGCAAACGGCATAAGCTACAGCAAGTTTATGGACGGACTTAAAAAGAACAACATAAACATCAACAGAAAAATGCTGTCCGAGATAGCGATTTCCGACCCGGAAGCGTTCACGCAGCTGGTTGAGAAGGTAAAATAAGCAGTTTAAAGTTATACCCGAGATTGCGGGTATAACTTTTGCATTTTTTTGAATATCGGAGCCTGAGGTAAAATATGATTGAGAAAATCACTTCAAAGGACAACAAAAAACTAAAGCTCCTGACCGCCGCCGCGACCTTAAAGGGCAGGAAAAAGCACGGCCTGTATCTCGTTGAGGGCAGGCGCATGACCGAGGAGGCGGCAGCCGACGCGCCGAGCAGGATCAAGTATATTTTTGTTTCCGAATCATTTCCGGATGGCGATCCTCTTCCGCGCAGGCTCGACGATGCGGGATTTTCGGTATACTCCGTGCCCGACGGATTGTTCCGAGCCGCGTCCGACACGGTGACCCCTCAGGGCGTCTCGGCGCTGCTTGAAATAGTCGGTGAGGAGCCGACGCTTGATAAAAATATGTCAAGGGCGCTTATCCTCGACGGTGTGTCCGAGCCCGGAAACGTCGGCGCGATGATAAGGACGGCCGAGGCCGCGGGTATCGACGCGGTGTACATGCTGCGCGGCTGCGCGGACATATATAACCCAAAGGCGGTCCGCTCCACGATGGGCTCGATCTTCCGCGTGAAATTCGCCTGCGGCTGCGGACTTGAGATAATCGGCGGCCTCAAGGAGCGCGGCTTTGAGATCGCGGCAACCGAGCTTTCGGGCAGCGTCGATCTGTTTGAGTACGCCAGAGGCTCGCGCGATAAAAAGATCGCCGCTGTAATCGGCAGCGAGGCGAGAGGCGTTTCAAAAGAGGCGCTCGCTCTATCGGACGTCAGAGTGCGTATCCCGATGGACGGAAAGGTCGAGTCGCTCAATGCGGCAGTCGCGGCGGGAGTGCTGATGTACGCTCTCAGGAAGTAGATTTGGTGGTTTGATATGGAAAGAGATAAGCTTCTGAAAAGCCTGTGGCTGAATATCGTGTGCGGCCACAGACCATCGGTGATACAAAAATGCGTGACCGAGCTCGGCGGAGCCGAGGCGGTTTTCGACGGCAAACCGAGCTATCGCGAGGCCGAGCGGGTGCTGGGCGCGGCATATCGGGCTTCGCTCAAAAAGGACCTGAGCGGCGCCGAGCGAATCATGAGAGAGTGCGAGAACAGCGGAATAAGGCTTATTCATATATCGGATGACAATTATCCCGATCTGCTGCGCAGCACTCCCGCGCCGCCTCAGATATTGTACGCCGCGGGGCTTGACATAGATTTAAACGAATATCTTACCGTGGCTGTCGTCGGCTCGCGTGAGGCGTCAGATGACAAGCTCGGCTTTACTCGCAAGCTGTGCAAAGATATGGCGGACAGCGGAGCGGTCATAGTCAGCGGCATGGCGAGAGGGCTTGACACCGTGGCGCATTTGGGCGCGCTTGACGCGGGCGGACTTACCGTCGCAGTGCTGGCGGGAGGCGTTGACGTCGTATATCCTGCGTCAAACAGGGAGCTTTATGAAAAAATCCTAAAGCGCGGCATGATAATTTCCGAGCAGCCGCCGGGCGTCAAAGGCAGGGACTATTTCTATCAGGAGCGCAACAGAATAATCGCGGGCGTCTCAATCGGCGTGCTGATCGCGGGAGGCGGCGGCCACAGCGGCACCGCTATAACCGCCAAATACGCGCAGATGTACGACAGGGATATTTTCGCGATCCCCGGCAGCCCGACAGACAAGGGCGCTGTGCTGCCAAACGGGCTAATCCGCGACGGAGCCGCGGCTGTGCTGAGCTATGACGATATAATTTCCGAGTACGCCGACCGTTTTGCAGGCCTGCTCGACAACGGCGCCGCAGCGATAGTAAAGCCGCCAAAAGATAAAATCAAAGAGAAAAATCCCGAGACATCCGAAAAAGAAGTCAAAGAGACATCCGAAAATAAACCCGCCGCCGAAACAGCGGAGGATAAAATGAGGCGGTTCGATTTTTCAAAATTCGGGCCGAAAGAGGCAAAAATCGTAAAATATATGTGCAAGTCGGACGGGGCTGTGCATATTGATGAAATAATAAGGAATACTGAGCTAAAAACTTCCGACGTGAACAGCTCGGTTGTGCTGCTACAGCTAAAGGGCATAATCAGACAGCATGCCGGAAATTTATATACTCTTGAATAAACGGAGGATAATTTATGGCTGAGAAAAGAAAAACAACGACCAAGAAAACAACGGCCGAGAGAAAGAAAAAGCTGGTGATCGTGGAGTCTCCCACAAAGGTCGGCAGCGTTAAAAAATATCTCGGCAGCACGTATAATATCGAGGCGACGATGGGCCATTTGAGGGACCTGCCGAAAAGCCAGCTGGGGATCGACTTTGAGAATAATTTCGAGCCCAAGTATATCACGATCAGGGGCAAGGGCGACGTTATCGCCAAGCTCAAGAAAAAGGCCAAGGCGGCCTCCGCCGTGTACCTCGCGACCGACCCTGACCGCGAGGGCGAGGCCATATCGTGGCACCTGGCGCACATTCTGGACATCGACCCAAAAAGCGCCTGCCGCATAACCTTCAACGAGGTCACCAAGGACGCGGTAAAGCAGGCCGTCAAAGAGGCGAGAGCGATAGACATGGACCTGGTCGACGCCCAGCAGACGCGCAGAGTGCTTGACAGGATCGTCGGCTATCAGATAAGCCCGCTGCTCTGGAAAAAGGTCAAAAAGGGTCTCAGCGCGGGCAGAGTGCAGTCCGCCGTGACGAGAATGATCGTGGACAGAGAGCGTGAGATCGACGCGTTTATCCCGCGCGAATACTGGTCTATCGAGGCCAAGCTCACCAACGAGAAGGGCAGACTGCCGTTTATCGCCAGGTTCCACGGTTTGAGCGACGGCAAAAAGCTGGCTGTCGAGGACGAGGAAACGGCGATGAGGATCACAAGCGAGCTCAAAGGCTCCGATTTCACGGTCTCGAAGATAACCAGAAAAGAGACAAAGCGCCGTCCCGCGCCGCCCTTCACCACCAGCACCATGCAGCAGGAGGCGTCGAGAAAGCTCAATTTCACGACCCGAAGGACCATGATGGCGGCGCAGCAGCTGTATGAGATGGGCTTTATAACCTATATGAGAACAGATTCGCTGCGCATAGCCGCGGTCGCTCAGAATGAGGCCAGAGCCTATATAGCCGACAAGTTCGGCAGCGAGTTCGTCCCCGCGAAGCCCAAGGTCTACAAGGCCAAAAAATCGGCGCAGGACGCGCACGAGGCCATAAGACCCACGTTCGCGGCCAACAATCCCGAAAAATACAAGGAGACCTTTAAGCCCGACCAGTATAAGCTGTACCGCCTGATATGGCAGAGGTTCTTGGCCAGCCAGATGGAGGACGCTGTGCTTGACACCGTGAATGTCGACATAACCACAGACAAATATATGCTCAAAGCGAGCGGCAGCACAGTCAAGTTCGCGGGATTCACCACGCTGTATGTGGAGGGACGCGACACCGAGGAGGAAAAGCTCAAAAAGCTGCCCGCACTGACCGAGAACCAAAAGCTCAAAGCGGCGGCGATAACACCCGAGCAGCACTTCACCCAGCCGCCTCCGCGCTATACCGAGGCATCGCTCGTCAAGGCCATGGAGGAAGAGGGAATCGGCAGACCCAGCACCTACGCGCCCACGATCGCAACGATTACGGCGCGCGGATATGTGGCCCGCGAAAAGAGGACGCTCTATCCCACCGAGCTGGGCTATATCGTCACCGATCTGATGAAAGAGAATTTCAAGGATATAGTTGACCTCAAGTTCACCGCCAACATGGAGGACAAGATCGAGGACGTCGCCAACGGCTCGACCGACTGGCACAAGGTCGTGGGCGATTTCTACGGCCCGTTTGAAAAGACCCTCAAAGAGGCGGAGGAAAAGATTGGAAACGTCGAGATAAAAGACGAGGTTTCGGACGTTGTGTGTGAAAAGTGCGGAAGGCTCATGGTATATAAGCAGGGCAAATTCGGAAAATTCCTGGCCTGTCCCGGCTTTCCCGAGTGCCGCAACACCAAGGCGATAACCGTCGAGCTGGGCGTTCCCTGCCCCAAATGCGGCGGCAAGGTCCTCGTGCGCAAGTCCAGAAAAGGCGCCACGTTCTATGCCTGCGCCAACTCGCCCGAGTGCGACTTCATATCATGGGACGAGCCGACAAACGAGAAATGCCCCGAGTGCGGCGGCACGCTGATGAAAAAGCGGATGTTCCGCAGGGGCCCGATAAGCTATGTTTGCTATAACGAGAACTGCGGTTACACAAGAAAACCCGAAAGCAAGTCAAAAAAGAAAGAGAAATAAATAAAGAAATTATGGAGTTAAAAATAATAGGAGCGGGTCTCGCGGGCTGCGAGGCCGCGTGGCAGGCGGCGAATCGCGGCGTTCATGTGACGCTTTGCGAGATGAAACCCGAAAAATACTCGCCCGCCCACAAGAGCGAAAATTTCGCCGAGCTGGTTTGCAGCAACTCGCTGAGAGCCGACGGCATATACAACGCTGTGGGCCTTCTCAAAGAGGAAATGCGGCGTCTCGGCTCGCTCATAATGCAGTGCGCCGACGCCTGCCGAGTTCCCGCGGGAGGCGCGCTGGCGGTAGACCGCGGCGGATTTTCCAAAATGGTTACCGACAAGATAAAGGAGCACCCGCTGATAGACATAAAGCTCGGCGAGGTGACCGGGATCGACCCCGACGATAACCTTATAATCGCCGCGGGCCCGCTGGTTTCGGACAAGCTGGCCGAAAGGATAGCGGAGCTGACCCGAAAGGAGTATCTTCACTTTTTCGACGCGGCAGCCCCGATCGTGACCTACGACAGCATTGACATGACAAAGGCGTTCCGCGCCGCGAGATACGGCAAGGGCGGCGCCGATTATATCAACTGCCCGATGAGCAAAGAGGAATATCTCGCGTTCTACAGGGCGCTGATCTCGGCTGAGACCGCCGAACTGCACGAGTTTGAAAAAAACAAAAAGGTGTTCGAGGGCTGTATGCCGATCGAGGTCATGGCGAAACGCGGCGAGGACACCATGAGGTACGGCCCGCTAAAGCCCGTAGGTCTCGACAATCCCGAGACGGGCGAAAAATACTACGCGGTCGTTCAGCTGCGCCAGGACAACGCGTCAAGCAGCATGTTCAACATTGTCGGCTTTCAGACCCATCTCAAATTCGGCGAGCAGAAGCGGGTGTTCGGCATGATACCCGGCCTTGAGAACGCCGAGTTCGTCAGATACGGGGTCATGCACCGAAACACGTATATAAATTCCCCCGGCCTGCTTTCCGCCGACTACTCGATGAAGGAGCGGCCCAACATATTTTTCGCGGGCCAGATAACGGGAGTTGAGGGCTATGTGGAGTCAGCTTCAAGCGGCCTGCTTGCGGGAAGATACGCGGCTGAGCGGCTGAGCGGCAAAGCTCCGAAGCTTATCCC
>CANQLT010000018.1 GCA_947624775.1 uncultured Monoglobus sp. | reverse complement strand
ACGCGAAGCGTCTGATCAACGCTGCTTCGCGCTTCGCGTCTGAGGCGCTTCGCCTCTTTTTTTGCCGCGCGGCGGTCTTTCATAAGTTTTAGGGTGGAGGGCTGCTTGTCGGCTTTTTCGGTGGTGTGAGGCGGGTCCTCGGGATCAAATTCGATCTCGCGCTCCATGCGCCTGCGGAAGCTCTCGCGTATTTTCGCGAAAAATCCGCCTATGCCCCTGAATATTTTTTCAACCGAGATACCGGTCAGAATTATAAACAGCACCAGCGTCAGGGCGCAGGCGCAGACCCACGCGCCCATGTATCCGATGAGCAGCGTCAGGACTTTGCATATAAAGCCGCTGATTATGCCGCCGCCTATCCCGTCAATTCCGTTTTCGTAGAGCGCGCGGAGATTTGACATAAAGCCGCCGCCCGTGAATGAGGTGTCGTGCTTCACAAGGGCGAATATCACGCCCGAGCAGATCATCAGTCCGATCAGGACTACCCACTTATAGGCCGCGCTCTCGTTTTCCTTGAGGCGGAACGAGTTGATGCCCGCCAAGATAAAATATACGAAAAACACCGACGACGCGGCGCCGAACAGACCGTAGCACACGTTTTTGATAAACTCGCCCACGATCCCCGCGGCGGGCACGAAAAACGCGCACACCAGCAGCAGCGCCGCCGTGATAAGCAGAATACCCTGCACCTCGCCCGACATGCGCTTTACCGGTTTTTTGACCGCGATCGGCTTTTCGGTCCTCGCGGCCGCTCTCGCCGCGCCGCGGGAAGTGCCAGTTTGCTGTCTTTTTGCCGTCGTTTTTTTCGGTTTTGGTTTTTTGGTCGATTTTGTTTTTGCCGCCATTACGATTTCTCCTTTAAAGGCGTTATTATTCAGAATAAATTATATCACAAAACAGGTTACATTTGTATTACGGGAGTTTTTCATTTTGTGTAATATCCCTCAAAAAAACCGTGAAAAAGCACAAAATTTGCATATTTATCCAAACTTGAAAAAACTGAGATATTAATATAAAATCGTCTTGCAAAAAAATTTTTAATATGCTATAATTAAATTCTATCGGGTAACAGCGATAGGTTAGAGTTTTCATTATCACATAATTTGTTTAAAAATCTTTGAAAGGAGGAGGTTTGACATGAAAAACTTTAATAAGTACAAAAAGGGCTACTTTATGCCGCCCGTAAAATCAATGAAGTGGGTCGAGAAAGACGCTATCGAAAAAGCGCCCATCTGGTGCAGCGTCGATCTAAGAGACGGAAACCAGGCTTTGGTGGTGCCGATGAGCCTTGAAGAAAAGCTGGAGTTTTTCATATATCTATGCAAGATAGGCTTTAAGGAAATCGAAGTGGGATTTCCCGCCGCGTCCGAGACGGAGTACCTCTTTCTTCGCAGACTGATCGAGGATAATCTGATTCCCGACGATGTTACCATTCAGGTTCTGACTCAGGCGAGAGAGCATATAATCAAAAAGACCTTCGAGGCGCTGAGAGGCGCCAAAAACGCCATTGTTCACGTGTATAACTCGACTTCTCTGGCGCAGCGCAAGCAGGTGTTCAGAATGTCAAGAGACGAGATAAAGCAAATCGCGGTGGACGGAGCCAAGCTGCTCAAAAAGCTGACCGAGGAGGAGGGCGCGGACTACCGCTTTGAATACAGTCCCGAGAGCTTTACGGGCACCGAGCCCGAATATGCCCTCGAGGTGTGCAACGCGGTGCTCGACGTGTGGAAGCCCACTCCCGATCGCAAGGTAATAATCAATCTTCCCGTGACGGTGCAGATGTCGCTGCCCCATGTTTACGCTTCGCAGATCGAGTATATGAGCGAGAACATGCGCTACCGCGAGAACGTGGTGCTGTCGCTCCATCCCCATAACGACAGAGGCACGGGCGTGGCCGACACAGAACTCGGACTTTTGGCAGGAGCCGACCGCGTTGAGGGAACTCTGTTCGGAAACGGCGAGAGGACCGGAAACGTGGACATAGTGACATTGGCGCTTAATATGTACACCCACGGCGTTGACCCGGGGCTTGATTTTTCTGATATACAGGACGTGGTTGAGCACTACGAGCGGCTCACCGGAATGCACGTGGATCCCAGACAGCCCTACGGAGGTAAGCTGGTGTTCGCGGCGTTCTCGGGCTCGCATCAGGACGCGATCGCAAAAGGCATGAAGTACAGGGATGAGAGGCACGAGAATTATTGGACAGTGCCATATCTTCCCATTGACCCCAAGGATTTGGGCAGAGAATATGAGGGCGACGTTATCAGAATAAACAGCCAGTCCGGAAAGGGCGGCATAGGTTATCTTATGGAGCAGAGGTTCGGATTCAACATTCCCAAAAAGATGCGCGAGGACTTCGGATATATGGTAAAGGACGTGTCCGACCATCTGCACAAGGAGCTGCAGCCCGATGAGATCGTGAATATCTTCAGGGAGAATTACATAAACATAGAGACAAAGATCAAGATGATAGAGGCGCACTTCGAGCAGAAGGACGGAATTATAGCCCACATCACTCTTGAGGAGGACGGAAAGACCGAAACTCTCACCGGTCAGGGCAACGGCCGTCTGGACGCTGTGACAAACGCGTTCGGCGATGTGCTCCACGGAAAGTACACGATAGAGACCTACGAGGAGCATGCGATAAGCACGGGATCGAACTCACAGGCCTGCGCCTATATTGGCCTCTCGGACCCTTACGGAAACGTGACCTGGGGCGTCGGAATACACAACGATATTATCAACGCGTCGATTATAGCCCTTATCAGCGCGATAAACAGAATTTACCGGCAAAAGGGCAATTTGGATTAGAATTTATGAAAAACGCATAAATTGAATATAGAAACTGTTTTAGGAGTTGAGAAGCATGAAAAAGTTGTCGTCGTTGTTTATGGCAATTATACTTTTTGTATGTTTCTCGGCTCCTTTTCCCGTTTGGGCGGAGGATGACATAATAACCGTGGTCATGCCCGGACAGGTGCCCGACCCGGTGGAGGAAGCCGAAGCTGTTGAAGAATTCGCAGAAAATACCGAGACAACGCTCAAACCGGATGATTATGTGACACGAGCGCAGGCGGTGGATATTTTGATAGATGGTCTGGGCGACGAGCTCAAGGCGATCATGCCCGCCGACCTCACGGTGTTCTCGGATTACGAGGCGCTTGACGCCGACAGCCGCCGCTCGATGGGTCTGGCCGTGGCTTTGGGCGCGGTGAACGGCTCCGACGACGGTATGCTGCATCCTAACGATTATGTGACACGCGTCGAAAGCTTCGCGATAGTCAGCCGTATTCTGGCGCGCAACGATCTGCCCACCGACCTGGGCGACGGCAGCGATTTCTTTACCGATGTTCCCGAATGGGCTGTGCAGGATATAGAGCGGCTCAAAAACGCGGGGCTGGTGTACGGCTACGGCGACGGAACTTTGGGCTCGTATGATTATATGCTCTATGAGCAGATAACTCTGGTGTACGACCGCCTGCTGGCGTTCCGCGCAGCGCTGCCCGGAGGCGAGCTTTATAAAAACGACTATTACCAATATGTCAATGAGCAGTGGCTGAGCGAGACGACTTTGCCCGAGGGCTACGCCAAATGGTCCAATGTGGAGCAGCTTTCCCAGAACAATGCCTATCGTATTCAAAGCATCATAGGCGAGATCATAACCGATTATTATGTGGGAAACGTGCCTGCCAAGGGAACAAACGAGCAGAAGATCCTCGATATATACTTGGCGGCCGCAAATGAAAAATACCGCGAGAGCGTGGGCATTGAGCCGATCAGGCCTTATCTTGAACTGATCGACGATATCGAGAATATAAGCGACCTGCCGCGCGCGCTGGCGGAGCTTGAAAAAGCCGGCTTCCATTCGCTTATCCCGATCAGGATCAATTCCGACTTCTCGGATTCCACACGGAACCGCGTCAGCTTTGAGGCGTGCTACACCGGAATAGAGCCGGGAGTTATCAAAAGCGGAGACTACGCGAACGTGGAATCGGCGTATAGACTCTACATACAAAATCTGTTTATCGCGTCGGGCCAGTCGGCGCACGAGGCCGCAGAGAACGCTGACGCGGCGACGGAAATATGCGTTCGTTTGGGCGAGGCCACAATGGACGACTCTCTCTGGGACAAACCCGAGATAATATACAACGTTTGCTCCGAAAAGGAGCTTAAAGAGCTTTTCTCGAACATAAATATAAAGAATTACATAAAGAATCTGGGTTACAACTCCGCAGACAATGTTATTGTTTTTGACAAGGAGCTGGCGAAGGCAATCAATTCAGAGCTTAAATCCAGAAATCTCGACGCTTTGAAACAGTATCTGAAGGCCGCGCTTTTGGATTGCTCGGCGCTGTATCTCAACGCGCAGATGTTTGAGGCGTACAGAAGCTATATCAACGCGATAAGCGGCACGAGCTCAATGGTTTCACCGTCCGCCTACGCCGTGACGATAACTCAGTCGCTTATGGGCTTGGAACTGGGCGAAAAATATATCGAAAGATATTTTTCTGCCGACTCCAAAAAGGAGATAGAGGATCTGGCAAATCTTATAATAAAGACCTTTGAAAAGCGGATCGACAACCTCGAATGGATGAACGCCGCCACCAAGGAGGTCGCCAAGGATAAGCTTGAGTCGATATCGGTGCATATAGGGTATCCGGACTATTTAATGGGATACGTGAACAATAATTTCAAGGTCCGCAGCATCGAGGACGGCGGCAGCCTGATGGAATACGTTATCGACTACAACAAAATGCAGAGCGACAAAAATAATGAGCTGATAAACAACGGTGTGTCGGCTGACAAGGGCGCGTGGAGCCTCACGCCGCAGTCGGTCAACGCCTACTATGACCGCGCGGGAAACTGCATAGTGATCCCCGCGGGCATGCTCCAGGCGCCGTATTACAGTCCAAATGCGTCGTTTGAGACCAACCTGGGCGGCATAGGCAGCGTTATTGCTCATGAAATCACCCACGCCTTTGACAACGTGGGTTCGCAATTCGATAAAAACGGAAATTACCGCGATTGGTGGCTTTCGGAGGATTATACGGCGTTCAACGAAATATGCCGCAAATTTGTCAGTGAATACGGAAAAATTGAGGTCATGCCCGGAAGCTTTGTCGACGGCAGTCTGACGCTCAGCGAGAACATAGCCGACATAGGCGCCATGGCGTGCATACTCGATATCGCGGGAGCGGATAATCCGAACCTTGACGAACTGTTCAAGACCTACGCCAGAACATACCGCGTGGTCTGCACCGACGAGTATGCGAAAATGTTGCTGTCGACCGATGTTCACTCGCCGAATCGAATAAGGGTGAACATGGTGCTTTCGAACTTTGAGGAATTTTTGAATCTTTATCATATGCAGCCCGGCTGCGCCATGTACCGCGCCGAAAAAGACAGATTGAAGATATGGTAACGTCGTCGGGAATCCCTGCGCTTGCTCGCTTTTCCGCGCAGCGGAAAAGTTCGCCTGCTTCGGGTTCCCTCCTCTTTCCCAAAAACGCGAGCGTTTTTGGGAGAATTAAGCGCCTTGTGGCGCCTAGTTAATGCCTCCTCCCGGGAGGAGGTGGCAGGCGTAAGCCTGACGGAGGTGGGAACGTAGGGACTAGGAAATAGGATCTAGGACCTCCCCCTCAGTCTGCTGCGCAGACAGCTCCCCCTCCTAAAGGAAGGGGAGCCTGATTTTTGCCTCCCCTGCGCAAGTGGGGGATGGGGACTGTGGCCGGAGCCGCGAAGCGGGTTCGTTTAGCCAAAGTATTTCATTTGCAAGCATAATCAAAGCCACAAATCATTAACGTGAGCGGACATGACGCGTTAGCGGTGGTAGGGGCGTTTCCATAATTCGCCATTTGGCGAGGCAAGCGCCGTAGGGCGCTTATTTTATTTCTTTTATTACAAAATCGACCAGGTCGCGGGCGGCGTTGGGCTTTGCCAGCAGCCGCATGTTTTCCTGCATCAACCGGCGGTGCTCGTCGTTTATGAACATCTGATAGACCGCCTCGTCAAGCGGGTTGGTGCGGCTGATCTTCATGGCCGCTCCGGCGTTCAGCAAAAACTCCACGTTCCGATCCTCTTGTCCGGGGATAGGGTTGTTCATCAGCATGGGTATCTCCTTCGCCAGAGCCTCGCTTGTTGTCAGGCCGCCCGGTTTTGTGATTATGCAGTCGCAGGCGTCCATAAACAGATCAACTTTGTCAGTGAAGCCATGGTTATATATTTTCTTTTTGGTTTTGAGCCCGTCGATGCGCGCCTTGAGTTTTTTGTTCCTGCCGCAGATCGTAACTATTCCGAAGTTGATATTCAGTTTGTCAAGCTGTATGATCTCGCTTATTATGTCGCCGAAGCCCATGCTTCCGCTCATAACCAGCACATTGCGCTCGGTTTTTATCCCAAGCTCGCGCTTTGCCTCGTCCTTGCCGCGTTTTACCGCGAATTTTGGGTTGATCGGTATGCCCAACGGCAGGAGCCGATTTTCGGGAAAGCCTTTTTTCATTCCCTGGATCGTCAGCCGTTTGTCGGGCAGGATATAGTAGTCAAGATAGGAGTCCTCCCAATAGGGGTGCACGGTAAAATCGGTCACTATGCCGATGGTTTTTGCCTTTAGCAGCTCGATCGACGAGATATACGTCACAAGCAGGGCTGCGAATATATGGGTGCAGATTATAAAGTCGGGCTTCTTTTCGGATATCAGCTTTATAAGGCTGCGTGACAGCACTGAGTTTGTCAGCTTTGTCATGCCGCGCACGCCCACCTTGGGCTGTATATTTCTTTTTTCCGCCAGACGGTACATACTGCCGTAGACCTTCGGAATATTCTTTGTGGACATCAGATAAATTCGGTTTATGGAATCCGAGAGCAGTGGGTTGATGTATTTGTAAACATCGAGATACTCGGTGTCAATGCCTCGTTTTTTAAATTCCTCGTTGATGACCTTTGCGGTCTGGTTATGTCCCTGTCCCGCGGTTATTGATAAGATAAGTCCCCTCATGTCGATATGCGCCTCCTTATATGCTGACCGCTGTGCCCGGAGTTAAGAAGTATACGATCCTTTTCTTGACCTTAACGCCCAGTATCTCCTCGATCCCTCTTGTGTAGCAGTCTATCTGAACTCTGTAGTTTTCCGCTTTTTCCGCGGCTTGCTCCGCGCCGCAGCGGTCGGTCTTGTAGTCAATCAGAACCGCCTTGCCGTCTTTTACGCACACGCAGTCAGCAACGCCCTGTATGATTATTTCCGCTTCGCCGCCGGTCGTGTTTTCAAGCTCTTTGTATATTTCGGCCGCCTTGACCGGAAACAGCATTTTGAATTCGCGCATAAGTCCGCCGCTTTCGGCCGCGTCCCGTATCAGCGCTCCGGTTTCGGACTCAAACAGAGCTGATATTCGATCCGCGCGCACACTTTTGAGTTGATTTTCTGTGATAACGCCCCGCTCCGCCAATTCTTTGAGCTGCGCCTCGGTTTCCTCGGGCGTGTTTGTCCTTTTAGGGTCGATGTGCTGGAGCGCGAAATGGGTTATGGTTCCGATCTCGGCCGCGTCTCCCTCGCTTGCCGAGTGGAACGTTCTGTCCGCCGCGCTCATCAGTCGCGGCGTGTATTCCCATTCCTCCTCGACCGCGCTCTCGCGCAGCCTGTTTTTCAGCTCGCTTACCGTCAGCTTGAGCGGTATCCTTGTCAGCTCTTCGCGGGGGTATTTATAGTCAAGTATTTGTTTGAGCTTTTTGGGGTCGATAACGGGCGCCGCCTCGGGCCGCGCCAGCTCTTTGATCTCGGCCTTTTCGCTCTTTGTTTTTTTCACCCTGTCTACCGGTATGTATGTCATTTTAATAGGCGCGTCTCCGCTTAACCGGGCGTCCGATACATCCGTAGTCATCAGGTTACGCATGTTTCCAAGATTTATGTTGTTCATAAATCCGAAAACTATCCAGTCGCGGAACACGGTCGTCGCTTCGATCTGCTGCCGCATGACGCGTCCGTCGCGGTCAATGATCGGGTTTATCCAGTTTTTGGACTGTCCGCCGTTGGTGCATGAAATTATCAGTTTTTCCTTGGCCCGAGTCAGGGCCACATAGAGCAGACGCATTTCCTCAGCGTTTTCCTCTTTGGTGTTATAATACTTAATCAAGGTGTTGGGAAACGACGCGTATCTCAGCCTCCGCTCAACGTCCACATACGGCAGCCCGATCCCCAGCTTTTCGCTGAATGAGAGCAGACTTCTGTCTTTTGATTTATGAGCGGTGTCCGCCAAAATTACTATCGGATACTCAAGGCCCTTTGATTTGTGTATCGTGGTTATCAGCACCGCGGAGCCGTTTTCGCCGACAGAAAGCGCTTGCCGAAGCTCGCCCTTCTCGGCCGTTTTGTCCAGATATTTCATAAACTCAAACAGACCGCTGAGACCCTTGCTCTCAAAGTCGGCGGCCGTTTTTAGCAGCAGCTCCAGATTGGCGCGTCTGACCGCGCCGCCCTTCATGCCCTCCGCGATCGTGATATAGTCAAGCTCAAAGCATATTTTATATATCAGTTCGTTTATGCCCATGTATGCCGAGCAGTCTCTGAGCTCATTAAGGATTTTCAAAAACTCGGCGGCTTTGGGGTCGTCTTTCGCCTTGCGCACCGCGTCATAAAAGCTGCCGCCCTTGCTGTTTGCGCGTATTTCCGCGAGCTCGTCGGCCGTGAAGCCGAATATCGGGCTGCGCATAACGGTCAGCAGCGGTATATCCTGTATCGGGTTGTCGATTATGTTTAAAAACGCCAGCACGGTCCCTATCTCGATCGACGCCAGAAAACCGCCCGCTTTCGAAACGGTCGGAATACCGTACTCGCGGAACACTTTTTCGTAAACAGGCGCCGTGCTCTTTGTGCTTCTCATAAGCACGGCGATATCGCCGAACTCAACGGGACGCGAGGCTCCGATAGAGCGGTCATATATCGGCAGCTTTTCGTCATAGACCAGTCGGACGATGCGGGCCGCTATTGATTCCGCCTCCAGCTCGGTCTTTGCGGGTGAGGTCACGAGCCGATCGTTTTCGGCGTTCCTCACCATAACGTCGGTCATGATAATTTCCGCGGCGTAAGCGTTTTCGTCGTCGGGCTTGGGATATTCCGCGCCTGCTTTCAGCTTTTCGCTTTCGTTGTAGTCGATGCCCGCGGTTTTTTTGTACATGATATTTTCAAAAAGCTCGTTCACCGGTCTTATCACCGATTCGCGGCTGCGGAAATTGTCAGACAGCACCTGGAGTTCTCCGTCTCCGTCGCCCAGGTAGCTTTCGTATTTTTCAATAAACAGCGCGGGCGAGGCGGCGCGGAAGCGGTAGATGCTCTGCTTGATGTCGCCCACCATAAAGATATTGCCTCTGCCTCCCGACAGCAGGCGGAAAAGGGTGTCCTGGATATTGTTGGTGTCCTGGTACTCGTCAACGTATATTTCCTTGTATCTGCCGCCGAGTGTTGCGCAAAGCTCTTTGGGCGTTCCGTCGCGGTTCATGATAAGCTCGATCAGATAATGCTCAAGATCGCCGAAATCCAGAAGCCCGCGCTTTAATTTGAGTCGGCGGTACCTGCGCATCAGCATCAGCGTGATGTTTTTAAGCGTCCTCATGCGCGGCCAAAGTCCGGCGATCGTTTTTGTGACAGCCTCCTCTCCGCTATACTTAAGCAGCGCGTGTTCATTGTAGAGTTTTTTTATCATTTTACGTATCTCGGAGGCGGACTTGTTGGCCGCCGCGAGATACGGGTCGGCCTTTTCGGCTTTCGGAAGAGTCAGCGCCCTTTCAAATTTTAGGCTGTTTTTTTTGTCGAGAAACTCTTCGATCGTGTCAAATTTTTTCAGCTCAGCTAATTTTGCCGCCTCATTGGCATAAAACGCTGTTATCCTGTGCCCATCCGGGAAAGCTTTTTCAAGAATATCGAGCGCGACACGATACATTTTGGAGCAGTCGTCGATTATCTCGCATATTCCGTCTTTATAAGCGTCCTCCCAGGGGGTGCCGGTTATCGAGCCGGTCTTATACACGCGCTTATACATATTCACCGAACGGTTCAGCCATTTTTCGGGGCTTGCCAGCGTGCGGGCGAACGTGCGCAGGTCGGTTATAATGTCGCGCAGGTTGTTGTCGTTTTTGATACCGCCGTGCCCGAGTGTGAGGTCCGAAAAGGATGTCAGCTTGTCGATGCGGGCGTAGTAGCGTTCAAGACAGTCGTCAAGAGCTTCACCGAGCAGGATCGCACCCTCGCTGTCGTCCATGACCGAAAAGCCCGCCGGAAGGTTTGTTTTATGTATATTGTTTGTCAGAATTTTTTTCGCAAAGGCGTGGATCGTCGAAATGTCGGCAGCGCCCAGCTTCATGATCTGCGCCGCCAGATGTTTGTTGGCCGGATCTTCGCGGAGCCGTTCCTCTATGGCGGCGGATATTTTGCTTTTCATCTCCGCGGCGGCCGCGTTGGTGAAGGTGAGCACAAGGATCTCGTCCACCGAAAGCGGATCTTTTTCATCGAGTATCCTGCGTATTACCCGCTCGACCAGCACGGCTGTCTTGCCGCTGCCTGCCGCCGCGGACACCAGAATATTCTTTTTCCCGTCGTATTCGATAACGTCCGTCTGCGCTTTGGTCCAGTCCATATTTTCCTCCGTTTTTTATTGATTCAGATTTTAGTATCCCAATACTCCCTCGAGAGTCTCGTCGTTATCTATCCAGCTCTTGACCGGTATGACTTCATACTCTGTGGGGGTGCGCCGCACAACGACTTTCTCGATGCCCGAATTGATAACCAGCCGTTTGCACATGGCGCAGCAGTTGGCGTTTTCAACCAGTTCGCCCGTTTTGGCGTCCTTGCCCACAAGATACAGGGTGCCTCCGATAGTGTCCCGCCTGGCGGCGCTTATCACGCAGTTGGCCTCGGCGTGTACGCTGCGGCACATTTCGTATCTCTCGCCGCGGGGAATGCCCAGCTTGTCTCTCATGCAGTAGCCCAGATCGGAGCAGTTTTCCCGTCCTCTCGGCGCTCCGGTGTAGCCGGTGGATATGATCTCGTCGTTGCGCACCACGATCGCGCCGAAGTTGCGGCGCAGGCAGGTGCCGCGCTCTATCACGGTCTCGGCGATGTCGAGATAATAGTTTTCCTTATCGACCCTTTTCATGATCTAACCTCCTCGGCCGCCGCAGCCTTCGCGGCGGATTTCGAATTTTGTCAACAGCAATATTATAATTCATTTTTTTAAAATATTCAATAGTTTCTTATTGACTTTATCGCGTATTGCAAATATAATATATAAAAACGGTAAATTTTTGTACAGAGGTAAATTATCATATGGAAATATTCAGAACCGCCTCTCCGGAGGAGACCGAAAGCGTCGCTCTGAGGTTTGCCGAGCGGCTCGCTCCCGGCTCGGTCGTGGCCCTGACCGGCCCTTTGGGCGCCGGAAAGACGGCTTTTGTAAAGGGCATAGCCGCCCGTTTCGGTGCGGCGTCGGTCACGAGCCCTACCTACACTCTTGTCAATCATTACGATGGGAGCGTTCCCGTCTATCATTTCGACGTATACAGAATAGAGGATCCCGACGACGAGACCCGTCTGTGGCTTGACGAGTACCTGTTCGGGGACGGAGTATGCGTGATCGAGTGGGCGGACAACATAGCGGACATGCTTCCTGAGGAAACGGTTCGCGTCGAGATTTCCAAAGATCCCGCTATGGGAGAGAATTTCAGGGAGATAAAAATATGCTGACACTCGGAATAGACACCTGTTGTATGCCCGCCACGGCGGCTGTGTACGACGGTGAGAAAATAATCGGTGAGTTTACGATAAACAGCGGCAAGACTCACTCTCAGAAGATAATGCCGCTGATCGAGCAGATGTTGAGGCATCTGGATATTGCGCCGTCGGATATCGACTGCTATGCGGCAGCCGCCGGCCCGGGCTCTTTCACCGGAGTCAGGATCGGCACCGCCGCGGTAAAAGCAATGGCGCGTGGCTCGGGAGCGGTCTGCGCCGCGGTGTCGACGCTTGAAGCGCTGGCGAACAACGCGCGTTATTTCGGCGGAGTGATCTGTCCTATCATGGACGCGCGCCGAAATCAGGTGTATAACGCGCTGTTTTCGGGGGACGGAAGTTTAAAGCGCCTTACGGACGACAGGGCGCTGGCGCTCAAAGCTCTGCTTGATGAGCTTGATGGAAAAAAGGCGCTGTTTCTCGGCGACGGAGTTTTCCCCTACCGCGCCGAGATCGAATCGCGAATGGGGGAGCGAGCGAGCTTCGCGCCGCCCAACGCGCTGCTTAACTCTGCGGCATCTGTGGCGTTCCTCGCCGGGGAGATGCTTAGGCGCGGAGAGACGATAAGCTGCGGCGATCTTGTTCCAAATTACATAAGGCTTTCCCAGGCCGAGAGGGAGAGAAAGGAGAGGCTTTCGAAGTGAGAAGTATTTTTTCGGATAATATTATAAAAAAATTTTTATCGGCGCTGACCGTGTTTTTGATGTGCCTATCGCTTTGCGCGGCTCCGATAAGCGTTTTGGCGGCGCCGGACGACGAGACCTCGCAGTCGGACACCGAAAGCGCTGTAGTGGACGGTGCTGACGAAGACAGCGAAACCGCGGAGGATAACGGCTCTGCGAGGAATGACGAGCGCGGCACGATACGCGGCAAAAACTCGTCGTCCGATACCGATTCGGAATCCGAGGACAAGCCTTCGGCTACAAAGTCCCCGAAAAAGAGCGCGGACGATACGGATGAGGACGTTAATAATGATGACTCGGACGAGAACAAGCCTGAGCCGTCTCCCACGCGCGACCCGAGAGTTGACGAAAACGGGCGCCCCGTGATGGACGCGAATCAGACCGCGGTGCTGATAAACGCGACAAACGGCGAGGTCATGTTCGAGCAGGAGAAGGACAAGCGGGTATATCCCGCCAGCACCACCAAGATAATGACGGCGCTGCTGACCCTTGAGGCAATAGACAGAGGCGAGCTCAATCTGCACGCCGCTTTTCTGGTTATGCCCGAAATGCTGGTTGACCTTCCGGCCGACGGCTCCAGCATGCTGCTCAAGGAGGGCGAGACGATCACGGTTGAGCAGCTGCTCCAGGGCCTTATGGTCGAGTCGGGAAACGATGCGGCTCAGGCGCTTGCAATAATCGTGTGCGGTGATATCCCGACTTTTGTGCAGCGCATGAACGACCGAGCCGCCGAGCTCGGCATGAGCGGCACGCATTTTGTCAACGTTCACGGCTTGCACGACGATGAGCATTACACCACAGCCGCCGATCTGGCGACGCTTACACTTGAGGCTATGAAAAACAACACCTTCCGCGAGCTGGCCGCAATGCCGAGGGTCATTATACCCGCCACAGACAAAACGACCCAGAGGACGTTTATCAGCACAAACGGACTTTTGTCCACGCTGAAATACCCGAATTATTATTACGAAAATGCCATAGGAGTAAAGACCGGCCACACATCCGAGGCGGGCTACTGTTTGGTTTCCGCCGGACAAAAGGGCGCGCTTGAGGTAATCGGCGTGGTTATGAACGGCGCCGATGAGGATGATCGGCATTATGACTCAAGGAATCTGCTGAAATACGCGCTTGATAACTATAAGGCCGTGACCGCCGTCACAAAGGGCGACATGGTCAGCGAGATAAGGGTGCGTTTCGGCTCCGGCTCCGACCACACGACGCTCTCAACCGACGGCGACATTCTCGTCACGATACCCGAGGACGCCAACGAGGACGAGCTGAGCGTTGAGCCGAGGATCCCCGAATATCTGGTGGCTCCCGTGAACCAGGGCGACGAGATAGGCACGGTTGAGGTCATGTACCAAGGCAAGGTCGTGGGCAGCGGACGGCTCATAGCCGACGCGGGAGTAAAGCGCCATCCGTTGGGATTTTTGATGCAGTTCTTCAGCTTCCTGTGGAGCATTCTGTTTATCAGAATACTTATAATAGTGCTGCTTATCGCGCTGGTTCTGTTTATCGTGTACATGATAGTGAACATCAGAAAGAACATAAAAATCGCCGAAAGGCGCCGCAGAAATTCGTCCTCAAGGCGGCCGCCGCGGGATACGCGCAGATAAAAAGACGGGATTTTCAAAAATTCAATAATTGTTTACATAAAATATCTTGCTATGGAGCGTTTTTCATGGTATAATAATATTTAATGTAATGAATCGCATAGGTAAACGCTGAATAAATAACGCCTTTCGGCTTGGCGCGCCGCTTGCGGCGGCGCAATCAACGCACCATATTTAATCAGTGTTTACGCAAACGCGGTTTGTTTGAAAAATCACGGAGGAACAGAATGACGGAAACACTGACAACATATTTAACGACGTTTTTGCTGTCGGTCATGCCTGTGTCGGAGATCAGAGGCTCGATGATATACGGTCTGTCGCAGGTAGATCAGACATTTGTGAATATATTAAAGATATATGGCATTTCGATAATCGGGAACTTTTTGCCCGTACCGTTTATATTGATAGCGTTCAGGCCGCTTATCAAATGGCTCAAAAAAACAAAGCTTTTGGGCAGATTTGCGCGGTGGCTTGAAAACAGGACTCACCGCAAGGCGGGCGATATATCCCGAAAAAGCGCGGGAGCCGCAGCCGTTGCGATATACGTGTTTGTTTCGATCCCGTTTCCGACAACGGGCGCGTGGACCGGCTCGATGATAGCGGGACTTTTGGACATGAGAGCGAAATACGCGCTGCCCGCGGTGCTGCTGGGGATAATGACGAGCGGAGCGATTATGACGCTGCTCGTGACCGGAGTGCTGAATCTGGGCGCTTTCGGCCAGTGGCTTATGAAATAGGCGGGATCGCCGTGCTGATAAAAATGAAAATGTTATCGAAAACGATTATGAAAGGAAAATCAAATGAGCAATAATTATTCCGATAATCAAAATTATGAGTACAAAAAAAGACCCGAGCGCGGCAGCAGGCCGATGCTTGTCATAGGTATTATTCTGCTCAATATTTCACTGTTTTTGGCGGCGTTTGTACTGTCGTTCAATATGATAGTGAACCCGATCGAGCAGAGAGACGAGCAGGTGCGCACACTGACCGAGGAAAACGTCAAGCTCAAGAGCGACACCAAACTGCTGCAGGATCAGCTGGACGTTGTTGAGTCGGAGCTTGAAAGTTATAGGAAAAAGAGCGGGTCATCATCGAGCACTTCTTCGTCGAGGAGCTACAGCTACGACAACTACCTCAATGACGAGGACAGCTTTGTCGGAGACTCCGAGATGGACGACGATTCGGAGACTTCGAGCGCTTCAAATGCGTCAAGAAGCAGAAATGACGATGAAATGAATATGGACGACAATTAATTATTGGCGTCCGATTTAATATATCCCGAAAGGAGAACGGATATGACACCTAAGTATAAGAGGATAATGATCAAGATAAGCGGCGAGGCTATGTCGGGACACACCGGATTCGGACTTGACCACGATACGATCGAGTCCATAGCAAAGCAGATAAAGCGCTGCCACGACATGGGCTGCGAGATAGGCATCGTGATAGGCGGCGGCAACTTCTGGAGGGGCCGCGACGGCGAGGGAATGGACCGTTCGAGAGCCGACCATATGGGTATGCTGGCGACGGTGATAAACTGTCTGGCGATGCTCGACGCGCTTGAGAGGCTCGGAGTTGAAGCCAGAGTCCAGACCGCGATCGAGATGCGGCAGATCGCCGAGCCGTACATAAGGCTCCGCGCGGGCGCTCATCTGACCCGCGGCAGGGTCGTGATATTCGGCTGCGGCACCGGAAACCCGTTCTTCTCGACAGACACGGCTGCGGCGCTCCGCGCGGCCGAGATCGGGGCCGAAGTCATACTTCTCGCCAAAAAGATTGACGGCGTGTATGACAGCGATCCGAATATTAACCCAAGTGCCAAGAAGTTTGACAAGCTGACGTTTATGGATGTGCTCAACAAGGGACTGGGCGTTATGGACACGACCGCGGCGACGCTGTGCATGGACAACAACATCCCGCTGCTGGTGTTCGGCCTTGATAACCCCGAGAATATAGTTAATGTGCTTTGCGGCGACAATATCGGCACGATCGTGTCGTAAGTAAAAATACACAGTGATATAAAAATCAGGAAATAAAAAAAGAAAGGAAGATTGTTATGCAGGAATCCGAAAGAAGAATGGGAAAGGCCATCGAGGCTTTGGAAAGAGATTTGTCGCGTATTCGCGCGGGCAGAGCGAATCCCGCGATACTTGACAAGGTGACCGTTGAGTATTATGGCGCTCCCACGCCGCTGGCGCAGGTGGGCACCATATCGGTCCCCGAGGCGAGAATGATAATAATTCAGCCCTGGGACGCCACGCTGCTCAAAGCGATCGAGCGCGCGATCAACGCCTCGGATATCGGTATTCATCCCAACAACGACGGCAAGGTTATCCGTCTGGTGTTCCCGCCTCTTGACGGCGAGAGAAGAAAAGAGCTGGTAAAGCAGGTGTCAAAGCGCGGCGAGGAGGCAAAGGTGGCCGTCCGCGGCGTGAGACGCGACGCGATAGAGCGCTTTAAAAAGCAGAAAAAGGCCGGAGAGGTAACCGAGGACGGTCTGGCCGATCTCGAGGACGATATCCAGAAGCTTACCAATAAGTTTGTTAAAAAGATCGACGAGATCGTTAAGGAAAAAGAGACCGAGATCGCCGAAGTATAATAAAAATTTATGAAATTGTTTCGAAAAAGCGCCAAGGAGCCGGAGCAGGCCGAGCTTGATCTCAGTCGCGTTCCGGCGCATATAGGCGTGATAATGGATGGAAACGGACGCTGGGCGAGGCGCAAGGGCCTGCCGCGCAGCGTGGGACACAAGGCCGGTGCCGATAACTTGGAGGCGATATGCGACTACTGCGGCTCTATCGGCGTCAAGGCGCTGACGGTGTACGCTTTTTCCACCGAGAACTGGAGCAGGCCCCAAAGCGAGATAGACGCGCTGATGGATCTGCTCTACGGCTATTTGCTGACCGTTGAGGAAAAATTCAAAAATCGCAATATGAAGCTGAGGATCAGCGGCGACACGGCGCCTCTTTCCGACAAGATAAAAAAAGCGATCATCCATGCCGAGGAAGTCACCGCGAGCGGCGACGGCATGGTGCTTAATATTGCCCTGAACTACGGCGGCAGAAGCGAGATAGCGCGGGCCGCGCGTCTGGCGGCCGAGGACGTGAAAAGCGGAAAAATAAGCCCCGATGATATTGATGAAAAATATCTCGGCGGGCTTATGTACACCGCAGATCTGCCCGAGGTGGATCTGATCATACGTCCCAGCGGCGAAAAGCGGCTGTCGAATTTCCTGCTGTGGCAGGCGGCGTACGCCGAGTTCTGGTACAGTGACATATGCTGGCCCGACTTTAAGGAAAAGGATATGGAGCGGGCGATCATTGATTTCCAAAGCCGCGACAGGCGTTTCGGAAATGTTTAAGATACGCGAAAAATGAAAGCATTGGGGGAGCTCTCGGATGGGATCCGAATCAAAATCTAAATCAAAACCGAGCCTGAAGCTGAGGGTCTTGACCGCGGCGGTCGGGATCCCGGTCATAATCATAATTTTGCTGGCGCCGGTGTGGGTCATGCTGGCGGCGGCGATTTTGTGTTCTTTGATAGGCACATTTGAGTACTACGGAGCCGTGGGGCTTCTCAGGCGGCAAATGCCGCTGTGCATAGTCGGATTTATCGGAACGGCCGCTTTGCCGTTCTGCGCGTTTTTGGAGCCGATAATGATTATGACCTGCGCATTTTTGTATCTGCTTATTCTGTTTCTGATGATGCTTTTCAGCCACAAAAGGATAAGGATAACGGATATAGCGATGCTGATCATGGGACTTATATATATCCCGTTTTTGCTTTCAAACGTGCTGTTTATCAGGCAGCTTGAATTCGGAAAAGTGCTGGCATGGCTGGTGTTCGTCGGCTCGTTCATGACCGACAGCGGAGCGTTTTTTTCGGGAAAATTGTTTGGGCGGCACAAGCTGTGCCCCGAGATCAGCCCCAAAAAGACCGTGGAGGGAGCGGTCGGAGGCACGATAGTCTGCGGTTTGGGCTTTTTGCTGTTCGCGCTGATAATCAATCTGTTTTTTGCGGATATCATCAACGCCGAAATGAGTTGCGCTCTGACCTTCGCGCTGGGTCTTATCTCGGCGCTTGCGGCTCAGGTGGGCGACCTGACGGCGTCACTTATAAAGAGGCAGTTCGGGATCAAGGATTTCGGAAATCTTTTTCCGGGCCACGGGGGAATGCTCGACAGATGCGACAGCATTGTGCTGGTGGCGCCGGTGATATATCTGTTCGCCTCTCAGATAAACATGTTTTTTTAAAACATACAGCTGCGGCAAAGCGGGGGATTTGTCCGAACCGTTTTGCCGTTTAATTTTGGAATTTATTTTTGGAGTGTATATATAATGAATATGACAAACAAAAGCAGCGCGCCGCTCAAGGTCGCGATCCTGGGCTCGACCGGCTCGATCGGAACTCAGGCCCTTGAGGTGGCGGACGACCTTCGCGGCATAAAGGACATAGAGATAACCGCGGTCGCGGCGGGGCGCAACGCCAAACTGATCGAAAAGCAGGCGCGGAAGTATAAGCCGAAAGTCGCGGCGCTTCACGATGAAAAGGCGGCCGAGGAGCTCAAGCTCAGACTGGCAGACACCGATGTCAGGGTTTTGGCGGGAGATGAGGGCCTGATCGAGGCGGCCGCGGAGAGCGGAGCCGATATGGTGCTTTCGGCGATCGTCGGTTTCGCGGGTCTGGTTCCCACGATAGAGGCAATAAGACGCGGCAAGGACATAGCTCTCGCCAACAAAGAGACGCTTGTCACCGCGGGCGGCTTGTTTATGGACGAGATCAGTGAACACGGAGTGCGCCTGCTGCCTGTTGACAGCGAGCATTCCGCCATTTTTCAAAGTCTCAGAGGCGGCGCCCGCTCGGAGATCAAAAAAATCCTGCTCACCGCCAGCGGCGGCCCGTTTTTCGGCATGACTGCCGATGAGCTTAGAAGCGTCAAAAAATCCGACGCGCTCAAGCATCCCAACTGGAACATGGGCGCAAAAATAACGATAGACAGCGCGACCATGATGAACAAGGGCCTTGAGGTGCTTGAGGCAAAGTGGCTGTTCGGCGTGGGGATAGACGATATAGAGGTGGTTATCCATCGCGAAAGCATAATACACTCGATGGTCGAGTTTGTGGACAAGAGCATAATAGCGCAGCTGTCGCTGCCCTCGATGAAGCATCCGATACAGTACGCCTTCACTTATCCTGAGCGCCTGCCCTCGCCCGACTGCGAGGTTTCGTTTAAGGACCTGGGAAAAATGACATTTTTTGAGCCCGATAGAAAGACTTTCAGGTGCCTTGACCTGGCGATCCGCGCGGGAGCGGAAGGCGGCACGATGCCGACGATAATGAACGCCGCCAACGAGGCAGCGGTGGCGAAATTTTTAAGAGGCGATATCGGGTTCACCGAGATAGCCGATTTTGTGGAAAAGGCCATGGATATGATCGAGCCGAAAGACGATCCGAGCATTGAGGATATAATAGAGACAAATAGAGAGGTGCGTAAAATATGTCAACAGTTTTAACCATACTGGCGGCTATAGTGGTTTTTGGCGTGATAATTTTTGTCCACGAGTTCGGGCACTTTATCGCGGCGAGGATCTTCGGAGTAAAGGTCAACGAGTTCGCCATCGGCATGGGCCCGGCTATATACAAAAAGCAGGGAAAAGAGACGCTTTATTCGATCAGAGCGGTGCCGATGGGCGGATTCTGCGCGATGGAGGGCGAGGACGAGGAAAACGACGATCCGCGCGCCTTTAACAACAAAAAGCCGTGGCAGAGGATGATAGTTCTGGCGGCCGGCGCCGCCATGAACCTGCTTCTCGGCTTTGTGATAGTCACGATAATCGTCACAAGCTCGTCGTGCCAAAACGGATTTGTGCCGTCCACCACGATCGAGAGCGTGGAGCCCGAGAGCGATGCGGCGCGGTTCCTGCAGCCTGGCGACAGGGTAGTGGGCATAAACGGCACGCGCGTTAATATCAGGCGCGACCTCTCGTTTGAACTGGGAATGTACAGCGGCAGCGGTGAATGCGAGCTTGAGTTTAAGCGCGGCGGGGAAAAACATACCGAAAAATTTACTCCGATGCAAACGACTCTCGAGGACGGCAGCCCCTATTATCTGGTGGGTTTCACGATCAAGCAGAACCCGGTCAATGTTTTGACCGTGCTGCACGAGAGCTTTTTCCAGACCGTCTGGATGGTGAAGCTGGTGTTCGTATCGCTTGGTATGCTGTTTAAGGGCGAGGCCGGAGTTTCCGACCTGTCGGGACCCGTGGGCGTGGTTTCCGCTATGAGTACGGTTGCCCGTTCGGGATTTATGGACTTTATATTCTTCGCGGGATTTTTGGCGGTCAACATCGGCGTTATGAATCTGCTGCCGCTGCCCGCGCTGGACGGAGGCAGGATACTGTTTGTGCTGATAGAGATAATTTTCAGAAAGCCCGTGCCGAGAGACAAGGAGGGCTATGTCCACTTCGCGGGATTTGTGCTTCTGATGGGGCTGATGCTGTACGCCACCTGGAACGATATAATACGTATTATCACGGGAGCGTTCGGCTGAAAATGACAATTGTTTCTTTTAGGTAACAAATTTTAACAATTTTCAAAATCGCTTGACTTATTACAAAAAGTATGGTAAAACATAAAAAGTATGAAAACAAAACATACGATAAATTTTTATATTATGGAGGAATGAAAATGAAATATTTGAAGAACCTGGCGCTGTTTGTGGCGTTTTGCATGGTGCTTTCAACGCTTCCGATCGTTGTCGGCGCGACAAGCGCTAATGATACAGGCGCGCTCACGGCCGCCGCGGATGACACTGAAACCGAGGCGACGCCCGCACCGACCGAAACACCCGACGTTGAGGCAACGCCCGAGGTTACGGAGACGCCCGATGCTACAGAGGAGCCCGATGTAACGGCGGAACCCGACGTAACCAAGGACCCCGACGCGACGGCGGAGCCTGATGCGACATCGACTCCCGACGCAACCCAGGACCCGAGCGCCACGGCCGACCCCAACGCGACCGCCACGCCCGTGCCCACCGCCACAGCGACGGCAGGCACCAGATTCAACATCACATTTGAGCCCAACAGTCTTTCAACGGTAAAGACATATGTAAATTCAGTCGCGACTAATTCGGCGTTAAAGGGCGCGAGAGTAAGAATCAAAGCCCGCGCCGCGAGAGGTTATAATTACACAAGGTTGTATTATAAGTACAATACTGATTCGACATACGAAATTATATCAGGCGACGTAGAAAGTGTTGACGATTATATCGAAATGCCTGCGTCGGATATAGTTATTTGCGCCGAAACCGCACAGATGAACGACCAGCAGCTTTATAGAAGCGCTCAGAACCAGTATAACGACGTTACGGCGAACCTTAATACATACACGTCTAGATATATCAACAACTCGTCATCGTATGACGCGGCGGATATCAGAGATATGAGAAGCCTGATCAGCGACGCAAAGGAGCTGCTTGTCGGCCTTAAAGATGAATACACGCTTTTCAACAATCTCATCAGAGACGACAATGTGACCGAATACGCCAGAAACGATGTCACCTCTATCCAGAGCGAGCTTGACGAGGTCACCGACCAAATCGACGAGCTGATCGAGCGAATGGGCGGAAATAATCAGGACGGCACCTATGAGATACAGGTCAATGTAAGCCACGGCGGAAGAATAGTGTTCCAGGGCGCGCTGGAAGCCACAGTCAATGCGGCGACTTCCAATGCCAGCGATTACTTCACGAACGTAGAATACGGATATGCCCTGACGCTCAAATTCAGCTCGACAACAGGCTACACTCTGAGCAATGTCAGAATCAATAACAGAAACGTGAGCCTGAGCGGCAGCACGCTGTCGATCAGCGCGGCGAATATCGAGAACTACGTTGTAAACGGTGTTATGTTGATTTCGGCGAGCTTCGTATACGGAAGCAGCGGCTACACCGGCACCACCTATGGCGGCAGCGGTTCGAGCAGCAGCAGCACAAATTACAACAACCCGTACTACGGCAGCGTGCTGGGCGACGGAACAAGCGCCACAGCAGCTCCCATAGCGGATCAGACCGGCGGAATCCAGTCGTCGGCGTTCGTAGATCTGGCGGACGTTGAGTGGGCTGTTCCCTCGATCAACGCGCTCAGCAGTTTGGGAATCATAAACGGCATGGGCGACGGCAGATTCGAGCCTCAGAGCCACGTAACGCGCGAGCAGTTCGCAAAGATGATCGTGGGTGTTATGGGTTATTCGATCGACCAGAGCGCGACAACGGATTTCAGCGACGATGCGGGAGATTGGTACACACCCTATATCGCGGCTGCGGTTCAGAACGGCATTATCACAGGCCGTCCCGACCAAACTTTCGGCATTGGCGATGAGATTACGCGTCAGGATATAGCCGTTATAATCTACAGAGCTCAGGGTTCGCCCGCGACAGAGGCGCATCAGTTCCCCGATTCGGGCACCATATCCGACTACGCGGTAGACGCGGTTTCGTATCTGTTCAACAGCGGAATAGCGAGTGGCGACGATCAGGGCAACTTCAATCCCGGAAATCCCGCCACCAGAGCAGAGGCCGCAAAGATGCTCTACGGTCTTTACAACAGCCTCGGCAAATAATGAATTAAAATGTTTAAGGCTCCCCGTTCGGGGAGCCTTTTGCGAATCGAGGTAATAATATGAAAATTAAAATCACCGCGGAAAAAACCGCGAAAATCGCTCCCAACATGATAGGCCTGTTTTTTGAGGACATAAGCTGTGCCGCCGACGGCGGCCTCTCGGCGGAGCTGGTCGAGAACCGTTCGTTCGGGCATATCACGCCCGATTTTGAGTTTTATACCGACGAAAGCGGAAGGACGCGCGAGCGTTTGTCAGGCTCCGCGCCCGAGCCGGGTTTCGGCTGGGAGATCACGCGCGGCTCGGCCGAATATCTCAAAGACGAGGACGGGTTTTATTTTATGCGGCTGCGCGGCGGAGAGAACGGCGCGGCGGCAATTAACTCGGCGT
Organism: uncultured Monoglobus sp.; assembly: GCA_947624775.1. GTDB lineage: Bacteria > Bacillota > Clostridia > Monoglobales > Monoglobaceae > Monoglobus. The sequence continues at coordinate 10,031 of CANQLT010000018.1, read as the reverse complement.
TTGGCGGTTTCGCGCTGAGACGCGGCGCGGAGTATAAAGCGGCGCTTACCGCGGACGCGCGCGGATATTCGGGCAAAATAATCCTTGAGGCAGTTTCGGGCGGAAAAGTTATGGCGCGCTGCATTATCGGCGAAAACGGAGCGGGAGTGCTCAAGGCTGAGAGCGAGGCGGCAGACTGCCGACTGCGCTTGTCTTTTCCCGATCTCTCAAAAGGCGAGAGCGTAGATATAAAAATGCTGTCGCTGATCCCGTCCGACGCGGCATTTGGGATTTTCAGGCGCGATATGGCCGAGGCGATGAAAGAGCTGCGCCCCGGATTTCTGAGGTTCCCGGGCGGCTGCGCGGTGGAGGGCTATGACCTCAAAAACGCGTACCGCTGGAAACGTACGGTCGGCCCGGCGCATAGGAGAAAACAGGATTTCAGCCGCTGGGCTTTTAAGGAGCCGGGATATAACCAGAGCTTTGCCATAGGTTTTTTTGAGTATTTTTTGCTGTGCGAATATCTGGGCTGCGAGCCGCTGCCGGTTATCAACGCGGGTATGGCGTGCCAGTTCAACACCTCTGAGACGGTGCCGCTTTACGACAAAAACGGTAATTACACGCCCGAATTTTCGGAATATTTAAACGACGCTCTCGATTTGATAGAGTTCGCAAACGGCGCGCCCGACACAAAATGGGGAGGGCTGCGGAGCGTCATGGGTCACCCCGAGCCCTTTAATCTGCGTATGCTCGCTATAGGCAACGAGCAGTGGCAGACCGAGACAAACCAATGGTTTGAGCGCTACGAGGCCTTTGAAAAGGCTATACATGAAAAATATCCGAAGATCGACTTGATATTTTCCGCGGGGCCGCGAGTGGGAGAGGAACGCTATAAGGCGGCGCATAAGCGGCTCAAGGAAAAGTCGGCGAAAAATCCCAATTATGCCTTCGCCGTGGACGAGCATAATTACAACACAAAAGAATGGTTTTTCGAGAACGCGGATTTTTACGAGGGCCGCGGCGGCGGAATTTCGGTGTATTTGGGCGAATACGCGGCAAAGCCCTATGAGGCGGGCGGAGAGACGCGCTTTAACGATATGATATCGGCGCTTTCCGAGGCGGCGTTTCTCTGCGGACTGGAGCGGGCGGAAAACGTTATCATGGCGTCATACGCGCCTTTGTTTTCAAAAAAGCCGCCGCACAGTCATTGGGCGCCTGATATGATCTGGTTCGACGCCGAAAGGATCGTCAAAACTCCGAATTATTATGTGCAGAAATTATTCGCAGAAAATATGGGCGCTTTCGCGCTCAAATGCGAGGCGGGCGACGGAGTTTACGTCGCGGCCTCTTTGACCGAAAACGGAGATTTGATAATAAAGCTTGTCAATCCGACCGAAAATGAAATCGAAGTCGAGCTAAATATCTCAGCCGGGCTTAACGCCGCGGCGGAGGGAGATATAACGGTCCTTTGCGCCGACAGCCCGACCGCGAAAAACACCTTTGAAAACCCCGACAAAATAACGCCGAAAACGGAAGTTTTCGCCCTCCGCGCCGCACCTGCGCTAAATCCGTATTCGCTTACGGTGATAAATCTGCCTCATAAATAAGGTCCCTTCCACCGCTGTCGCGTCATGTCCGCTTATGTTAATGATTTGTGGCCTCGTTTATTTGTGCAAACGAAATACGTTAGTGCCACGAACCCGCTTCGCGGCTCCGGCCGCAGTCCCCCTCCCCCACTATTGCAGGGGAGGCAAAAATAGGCTCTCCCCCTTAAAAGGAGGAGAGCCTAACGGGCGGATAATATCCGCCCCTACGGGCGCCGGTGATGTATTGTATTGCCGTAATACATACGAATTGCATTAAACCCGTAGGGGCGGCAATCTGCCGCCCGTGGCGCCCCCTTGGGGGGGAGCTGTCGAGATGTTCTCGGCACTAAAATAAATAATAGAAAAAGAGGTGAATTATTTTGCCGCATATCTAATGCCATGATGGCCGGGGGATACCAGGATTTTTGCATTAAGTTTTTTGAGGCGGCAAAAGAAATTATATGAATATAGAATTCATTGAGTGTATTTTAACAGCGCCGGTAATTGTGATCGAGTGCTTTGTGCTGCTCTATTATACAAATTCGGTTATGACTTACAAACATTCGAGATTTGAGAGCAATCTTTGCATAGTGATCGGCTATGCCTTATACTGCTGTTTATGTTTTATCGGCCAACCGATCCTGAATGTTTTGGGATTCATCGCGGTCAATTTTTTGGTCTTATATATCGGGTTTGCCGAAAATATATTGAGCATTATACTAAAAGTAATTATTATTACGGTGTTTATGATGTTTACCGAATTGGTGACGTCGTTTCTTCTTGGTGTGGAGATTGTCGAGGACCCGAACTATTTAAGTATTGCTCAAGATCTTCTTTTTACGCTTATGTCCAAAACTCTATATTTTATTTTAGTCGTTATGCTGAAGTATTATACCGTCAGCAGAAACAGCGGCAATAAATTTTATGAGATGTTCTGGCTTTTGCCCCTGCCGATATTTACGTTCGGGTTTTTCCTGATGTATAATCATGTCAAGGCAGGCCTGAAATATGAGACGAATATCGCTTTTATGGTGATGTGCTTTATATTGATAGTATCCAATTTTGCGGCGTATCTGGTATGCGACAGGATTATTGACAAAAACATTCAGATAAAAAGACTCAGGGAGATCGAGAGCAAGAACAAGACCGAATTGGTCGAATATCGGATCTTGGCTGAAAAATACGAAAATACAAAAATTATGCGCCATGATTTTCGCAAGCTTTTGGCCGTGTTGAGCGATTTGATCTCGGAAGATAACGAAAAGGCAAAAAAGTACATGCGGGAATTGCAGTTTTCGCAAAGAGATCTGGATTACGCTCGCTACACGGATAATAATATTTTGAACGTCATACTTGCTCAAAAGGCGCGGGAGTGCCGTGACGCGGGAATAGAGATCCATATTCATTCCGATTCGCCGACTTTGTCATTTATATCGGATATTGACACCGTGACTATTTTTTCAAATTTAATTGACAACGCCATAGAAGCCTCCGCCGATACGGAAAAGAAAGAGATCTTTGTGGATTTATATACGGTAAACGGGGCTTTTTCCGCGGTGAAGGTGGAAAACAACGCGGATCGGGAGCCTGTTGTTTCAGACGGCATGCCTCAAACGCAAAAAGACGATCCCGATGAACACGGCCTCGGAATAAGGAGCATAAATAATGCCCTGAAAAAATATAACAGCAGCCTGGACTGGAGCTACGATAAAGAAAATAAATTTTTCAGAACGCTGGTATTACTCCATATTCCCCCAAAATAAAAACCCATTTTGTTGATTATAAAAAATATTTTTTCACTTCGTGCCTGGTTCATGGCCGGAATCTTTGCCGCCCGACTATTGCAACGCCCGATACGATGATAGGATCTCAAAGCTGATGGACAGCTTCATAAACTCCGGACTTGAGGTAAAGCCCGATGAAAACGGCGCGTATAATCTAAAATATACCGGCTCATACAACCTGTTTATCGAAGACTCCGAGGGAAAATACACGGTTGTGTCGAAGGAGCTGTCAAAACCGTCTCAAATTGACACCAAGCCGCCCGAGATCGACTTTGACGTGAAAGTACCCGCGTCCGAAAAAGAACCGTCGGAAATAAAGGTGACAGCCGCAGATAATATCGGCGTCGCGAGAATTGATTATGCCGATGTTGAGCTTAAACAGATAGGCAGGTCCGACAACGGCACGGATGAATTTTTCCTGACAGAGAGAAAACCGATTTCGGTTTCCGGCGGAACTATAAAGACGGATAGATCCATAGTGATCTGCGCCGTTGACACAAGCGGCAACGCGAGCTATGAGCGTGTGGATATCGGCAATGAACCCGAACCGACAGATGAGCCCGATGAAACATCATCGCCCATACCCTCGGCGACAGTCGAGCCGTTTCCCACCGAGACAGCCGAGACTCAGCCGACCGAGGCGCCCGATATTGATTATCTGTACGAAATAGGCGGCCTGTCGATACTTACTCAGGCGGGCGAAGCTCTCGACGCGCCGCCCGAAAACGGCAGTTTTGAGGCGGAGGTTACGCTCAGAAAGCTAAAGAACGAAAGCTCAAAGGACTATGTATTTGTCGCGGTATATAACGAGGAGGGCATACTGCTGAATATCGACTACGTGCGCGCCGACTTCGCGCCCGATTATGACTATTCTTTCGGGTTCAACATTCCGCCTCAGACCCGGAAGATCGGCTCGATAAAAGCCTTTGTCTGGAGCGATTTCAGCTCGGCAGAGCCTTTATCCGAGACAAAAGAAATAAGCTTTAAATAAGAAAAAAATTAAATCTTCCCAATAAATACGCAAGGCGTCCCGTAACGGGGCGCCTGTTTTATAAAAATATACGCAGGTTCGCCACGAAAATTTTAAATTGACAAAACCTCTTTTCGGCTGTAAAATAAAAAAAGAGAGGGGTGATAACATGACGATTCGGATAGCCGTATGTGATGATGAAACAGAAGATTTGAGGCAGGAGGCCGAACTCATCGAAAGCGTTTTGCCCGATAATATAGAGTGGAAGATCGACACTTTTTCTGATTCGGATGATATGCTCGCCTCGGATAAAATCTATCAAATGGTGTTTTTGGATGTGGAAATGGCTGGTATAAACGGAATAGAAACGGCGGGACGTATTCACAAAAAAAGTCCGAGATGCTTTATTTATTTTATAACATACCATGAGAATTATATGGATGACGCGCTGAACAAACACGCTTTTCGGTTCTGGACAAAACCGCTCAGCAAAACTCGGCTGATATACGGTATTCAATCGGCTCTCAAAGAGATGCGGGCAAACAGAACGGTAGTTACCACATCGGAAAAAAATAGAATAGAAATTCCTTTGCGGGACATTATATATGTTTATCACAGCAATCGTCTCACAAACATTGTCACCGCGCGAAAAGAGATAAAAACATATGATACTTTTCAAAACATAGCAAAGCAATTGGATCGGGATTGTTTTGTGCAAACGCACGGTAGCTATTATGTCAATTTAAATTACGTTACGGAATACAATAAGACCGATATAGTCTGCCGATGCAATGATAAAGAATACACCGTGTATATTTCCAAAAGGAAATATGCCGAATTTGATAAAAAGTTCAAGAAATGGAGCAGTGAACTTCGATGATCGATATTGGATATTTATTCGGCTGTTTATCCGAATATCTCATTTTTACGTATTTTGCGAATACCAATCTTACGCCGCGGAAAAGCTACCCGAAAAGCACGGCTGTCGCGTTTTTGGGTTACGTTATAATATGGATGGCGGGGCTGTTAAACAGCGTGGTAATTTCTATCGCGGCTTTTTTCGCGATCAATGTTATTCTGCTGCGGTTTGAGTATATAATTTCGCTTAAAACCGCGATATTTTACGGTATACTTTTGGACGCCTTTTCAACTTTAAGTGAATTTGCTTTGTCATATTGGTACGGAGTCCGCTTTCATTTTTCCCGCGATGATTACACCGCGCAGCAGGTTTTCACTATTTTGACAGGAAGCAAACTAAGTTATTTGATGGAAGTTATAATTTTAAAACATTTATCAAAAAGAAAAGCGTTTCCCAATGCCGAAATTAATTTAGGGCTTATAGTTATTCCCTTGATGACGATTATTTGCGTCATAATACTGGTAACGGCAGAGATAAATTATACGATTTTTTCTGTCATGTGTTCGGTATTGCTGATTATAAATATAATAACATTTTATATCCACGCAAGAATGAGTGAAAAAAATCAACAGCTTAAACTTCTTCAACAGGAACGAGAAAAAAATATGGCCGAATTGGTCGAATATCGTATCTTGGCGGAAAAATACGAGAATACAAAAATTATGCGCCATGATTTTCGCAAGCTGTTGGCCGTGTTGAGTGATTTGATCTCGGAAGATAACGAAAAGGCGAAAAAGTACATGCGGGAATTGCAGTTTTCGCAAAGAGATCTGGATTACGCTCGCTACACGGATAATAATATTTTGAACGTCATACTTGCTCAAAAGGCGCGGGAGTGCCGTGACGCGGGAATAGAGATCCATATTCATTCCGATTCGCCGACTTTGTCATTTATATCGGATATTGACACCGTGACTATTTTTTCAAATTTAATTGACAACGCCATAGAAGCCTCCGCCGATACGGAAAAGAAAGAGATCTTTGTGGATTTATATACGGTAAACGGGGCTTTTTCCGCGGTGAAGGTGGAAAACAACGCGGATCGGGAGCCTGTTGTTTCAGACGGCATGCCTCAAACGCAAAAAGACGATCCCGATGAACACGGCCTCGGAATAAGGAGCATAAATAATGCCCTGAAAAAATATAACAGCAGCCTGGACTGGAGCTACGATAAAGAAAATAAATTTTTCAGAACGCTGGTATTACTCCATATTCCCCCAAAATAACCCCCCGCTCGCGTGAATTTTAAATTGACAAAACCTCTTTTTGTTTGTAAAATAAAAAAGAGAGAGGTGATGACATGACGCTTCGGATAGCCGTGTGTGATGATGAGAACAGTTGGATAAATCATCTTGAAAATCATCTTGTTCGGTTAAATAAAGTATATAAAAACATTACTTGGGATGTATTTTACTCAGGAGAACAACTTTTAGATTGTTATACTAAAGGCCGTAAATATGATGTTTTAATCGCGGATATTGAATTAGACGGCATAAACGGGATTGAATTGTCCCGTAAAATTCGGAAAATGGATAAAAAGATAATAATTATCTTTTTGACGAATTATGATAAATATATTCGTGATTGTTTTGAGTGCGCTCCATCCGGATTTCTTGACAAACCCGTGAGTTATGAGGAGCTTAAAAGCACATTGGAACGGGTTGCGTTAGATGTTGTCAATTCAAATTACTTTACATTTAAAAATAACAGACAGGAATACAGAATAACATATGATGAAATTCTGTATTTAAACAGCGATAAGCGCAAGATTGTTTTACATACACACGATACAATATATGAGTTTTGGGGAAAATTAAAAGACTATAAAGAAATACTTTTGCAGCACGGGTTTGTTATAACCCACAATTCATTTTGCGTAAATCCGGCTTATATCGTTAAGCGCACCAAAAGCCAAGTGACATTGTCAAACGGTGATGTTATCCCGATAAGCAACTCCTGCAGAGAAAACTTTGAAAATACATATTTAAATTTTGTTATTGGAATGAGGTGATAGATTATGTTTTTATTTTTAAATATTGCGATTATTACTTTTCAAATGATTATGACATATATGTTATATGACAATTTTATGGAGTGTAATAAGAAGGTATTAAAAAACGTTTTAAAAATATTTTTTATTCTGATTTTATTGACAAATTATCTTATTGGCGGAGGTCTGATTGTAACTACTGTAATTTATATAGCCGCGGCACTTATAGGAACAATGTGCTATGACGCTGATTGGAAATCGAAATTGTTTTGCGCGTTCGGCATCGCGCTGATTTCCGATGCGATGGAGTACATAGCGGGAGCGTTGCTTTTAATTCTAAATCAAATTCGGCCTATTGACTTGATTGATGAAACGACATACCGCATAGTAGGAATGATTTCTTCTAAAATACTGTTGTTTATAGCAATTAAATTTATTTGTATATTTTGGAATAAAAAGTATTCGCATATTTATCGAAATTATTGGATAGCGCTTATGACTTTGCCGATAATGAATATGGCAATTGTGATGTCTGTTGTATATTTTTTCAAATCGGTTTCACCCGAAAGTGAAGTGCCGATGTTAATTTTGATGATATGCACAATGTATAGCAGTGTTATCAGTTTTTATTTATTTGACAGACTAATTGAGACATTTGAAACAAAATTAAAAAACGCTTTATTGGAAAGTCATGTTGACGAACAGAACGAATATATGAAAAAGCAAACTTATGATAATAAAAAAATGATTTCAATAAAACATGATTTTAAAAACCATTTGCAAATTCTGTTTTCACTATTAAAAGACAAAAATATTGATGAAGCAGAAAAATATATTTTGGAATTGGGCGTTGAGCAGCTCGACAATGACGATGAAGTAATGAATACAGGAAATCTGTCGCTTGATTCCATAATAAACTCAAAAATATCACAGGCGCATAAAAATAATATCACAACAGAATTAAATATTAAAAAGCTGCCTTGTGATTTAAAATTAACCGGTGTAGAGTGTTGTATGCTGCTCGGAAACCTTTTTGATAACGCCATTGAAGGGTGTTTAGAATTAGAACCCGAAAAGAGGAAAATAATTTTTGATATATTGTTTCGTCAACGTCAGCTGTTTATAGGAATACGAAATACAACCGATAAAAAAGTTGAGTTTGCGAACGGAAAGCCGTTGACCGACAAGAGCGATAAAATAAATCACGGGATCGGCATTAATAATATTACCGAAGTTGTAGAAAGATATAACGGTATATTCAGAGCCTCGTGCCATAACGGATTTTATGAGACAAATATAATTCTGTTTGATATATAAAAAATATTTTTTCACTTCGTGCCTATTTTAGCGCGTTTCGTGCCAAAGGACGCTTGACAGCGTTCTTTTTTTATTGATATAGTTTTATTGTAATGTTTGGACGGCCGATTTTAAATTAAAAATTACATGAAACGGCCTAATTATTACATGAAAAAATTTTCGCTTATTTTTATGTTATAATTCTTTTGTTAAAAAGGCATTTCATCAGTATATGATAACGACAAAATATGCACAATGCGAGGCGGCACAAAAAGATGAAATTGTTAAATTTACACAAAATTCGGAAATTGAATAAATTTTATTGAAAAAAGTGGTCGTTTTCAGCTTTAAAAGTTGTCATATATAATGAGGAGGAATTTGTATGAATTTAAAACAAATTTGCAGGTTACGCAAAGAAATATGCGACTTACGCAAGGTTGCGTGCATAGAGAAATATTTGTGATATAATTCATTGTGGGGACAAAAAATCCCACTTAGACATGATGGGTTCCCACTTGGACATAAAATATTGACGGCTGAAATTAAGCGGCTTATAATGGAATTTGGAGAGATAACGTATTAGCCTCGCCTCCCTCTCCGTCGCCTTCGGCGCCACCTCTCCCTCCTAAAGGAAGGCGAGGCAAGCGGGACGTCGAGGGCGCCGTCACCTACGGGTTTTGGGGCGAGGCAAAAATGGGCGTTTGGGCAAGTTATTTGTAATATTCCTTGAGTGCGGTGATAACGGTGTTAACGGCGTCAACGGCGTTGTCGGGCAGAGTATCCGGGAGCTTGATATATTTATCGCTTCTCTTATACGGTATTGGCTCGTCGATCAGACCGAGCAGATAATCAAGAGAAACGTTAAATATTTTAGCCAATTCTACTTTAATGTCATCGCCGGGCATGGTCTTTTCGCGCTCGTATGACGAAATTGTATATTTCGTCAGCGAAAGCATATCCGCCAGCTCCTGCTGTGACATGCCCGCGTCCTTGCGCAGCTCTGATAATCTCTCTCCGATCATTGTTCACCACCTCAAGTAAATTATAGACTATTTTCAACTATTATGGGCAAAGTTGAGAGAATTATCAACATTTGTATTGACAAGTAGATGAATGTCGCTATATAATAAATAATAAGTAGATAATATCACTATGGGCGCAAAAATTTTCACTTATTTCTGCGATATAATTATTTTGAAAAAGAAAAAGAATATGTTAACAAAAAGAAAAAGGAGGAATTTGTATGAAGTTAAAACAAATGTGTTTGGTTTTTGTGTCGGCGCTGATTTTAAGTCTGGCGCTGTGCGGCTCGGCTTTCGCGGCGAAGGAAGCTGACGGCTGGACCTATACCGAGAACGCCGACGGCACGATAACGCTCAACGAATATTCGGGAAGCGTCACGGCCGAGTTCAACATTCCGTCGGAGCTGGGCGGCATGACCATTACGGGCATCGACGGTCAGCTTTTCAAGGATCCGGAGCAGTATAACGCCTTGAATGAGGTCACG
>CANQLT010000017.1 GCA_947624775.1 uncultured Monoglobus sp. | reverse complement strand
CAAATCAGAAAGAGGCGATGTTTATGTGTGTATAATTTCTTCGCTTTTTTCTGTCTACTTTATTGACATTAATCCATATGTCCTTACACTACCTGTTTACTATGTTACTACACTATACATATTATCCGCCCGTTTTTAATAAGTTTATTGGTTTTACGCGGGACGCCGGGACGTCCGCCCCTACGGGATTGGGGGAATTCATGTGTTCACAGCAATTCGATATATCATCGCCGCCGCAGGAGCGGATATACAAAAAGGCGCGGATTATGTTCCGCGCCGTCAATTTTTTATTTTTCTATTAGGCTCTCGCCGGTCATTTCTTCGGGCTGAGCTATTCCCATCATGTCAAGCAAGGTGGGGGTCAGGTCGGCCAGGCGGCCGGTCTTGAGCTTGACGCCTGATCTGCCGATCAGTATCAGCGGCACCACGTTGGTGGTGTGCGCCGTGAACGGCTCGCCGGTATCATAGTCTATCATCTGGTCGGCGTTTCCATGGTCGGCGGTGATAAGCGCCTCGCCGCCCATCTCGAGCAGCGCGTCCACAACTCTGCCGACACAGGTGTCGACCGTCTCGACAGCCTTTACGGCCGCGTCAAACACTCCGGTGTGACCCACCATGTCGCAGTTAGCGAAGTTCAGGATAACAGCATCGTACTTGCCGCTCTTTATCCGCTCCACTACCGCGTCGGTGACCTCAGGGGCGCTCATCTCGGGCTGCAGGTCGTAGGTCGCGACCTTGGGCGAGTTTATCAGAACTCTGTCCTCGCCCTCGTAAGGCGCTTCGACGCCGCCGTTAAAGAAGAACGTGACGTGGGCGTATTTCTCGGTCTCGGCTATTCTCAGCTGCGTCTTGCCCAGCTTGCTCATATACTCGCCGAAAGTGTTCGTAAGGCTCTCGGGCTTAAACGCGATATTCACGTTGGGCATGGTCGCGTCGTACTGGGTCATGGTCACATAATATGTTTCAAAGAATTTTCTCTCAAAACCGCTAAAATCGGGATCGACGATCGTTCTTGTCAGCTCTCTGGCTCTGTCGGGGCGGAAATTATAGAAGATAACCGAATCGTGCTCCTTGAGCCTGCCGACGGGCTCGCCGTCCTTTGTGATGACCGAGGGCACAACGAACTCGTCGGTGACCTTATCGTTGTAGCTCTCCTCTATCGCGGTGACCGCGCTGTCAAACAGCTTGCCCTCGCCCTTGACTATCGCGTCGTAGGCCTTGCTGACGCGCTCCCAGCGGTTGTCGCGGTCCATGGCGTAGTATCTGCCGCTTATCGTGGCGATGTCGCCAACGCCGATCTCGCGCTCCTTGGCGATAAGCTCCTTTATGTATTCCTCGGCCGAGGCCGGCGGAACGTCGCGCCCGTCCAGAAAGCCGTGAACATGCACGTCGCCGAGGCCGTGCTCCTTCGCCATTTTGAGCAGGCCGTAGAGATGATTCTGGTGGCTGTGAACGCCGCCGGGGGACAGCAGTCCCATAAGGTGCAGGGCCGAGCCGTGCTTTTTGCAGTTCTCCATCGCGCCCAAAAGCGCCTCGTTTTCAAACAGCGTGCTGTCCTCGATCGCCTTGGTGATGCGGGTCAGCTCCTGATACACTATCCTGCCGGCGCCTATGTTGGTGTGACCCACCTCCGAGTTACCCATCTGTCCGTCGGGCAGACCCACGTCCATGCCGGACGCGTGAATGACGGTGTTGGGGCACTCGCTCATGTACTTGTCAAGGTTCGGCGTGTTCGCTGCGTATATGGCGTTGCCGTCGTGCCGCTTGTTTACGCCGAAACCGTCCATTATAATCAAAGCATAAGGTTTTTTGCTCATGATCTTGTCTCCTATTAATTTTTTATTTATTAAATCTACTCGGCGGCTTTGACGATAACGTCAAAGTCCTCGGCCGTGAGGCTCGCGCCTCCGATAAGGCCGCCGTCTATATTCGGCTTGGAAAGCAGCTCTGCCGCGTTTCCGGCGTTCATGCTGCCGCCGTACTGGATCCTGATCTTCTCGGCCGCGTCCCCGCCGTAGAGCGAGCCGATCGTGTCGCGGATGATTCCGCATACCTCGTCGGCCTGCTCGGCCGTCGCGGTCTTTCCGGTGCCGATAGCCCATACGGGCTCATAGGCTATAACGACCTTTTCCGCGTCCGCCTTGTCGATCCCCAGGAAAGCCAGCTTTACCTGGCGGCAGACCGTCTCGGACGTCACGCCGTTTTCGCGCTCGGTAAGGCTCTCGCCCACGCACACGATCGGCAGCAGTCCGCCGCTCAGCGCGGCCTTTGTTCTCAGGTTGACCGTCTCGTCGGTCTCGCCGAAATACTGGCGTCTCTCGCTGTGGCCTATGATCACGTATTTGACCCCGATATCGGTCAGCATGTTAGCCGCCAGCTCTCCGGTGTACGCGCCGTTCTCCATAAAGTGAACGTTCTGCGCTCCGACCTCAACATTGCTGCCGCTCGTCTTTTCCGCGACTCCGGGCAGGCATACCGCCGTGGGGCATACCACAACGTCACAGCCCGCGCCCGCAGAATTCTTAACGACAGCCGCCGCCAGCTCCGCCGCCTCGGACGGGGTCTTGTTCATTTTCCAGTTTCCGGCAATAATCTTTTTTCTCATGCTGCGCCCCTCCTTATTTGTCGTCCAGCGCCGCGCAGCCGGGCAGGACCTTGCCCTCGAGCAGTTCCATCGAGGCTCCGCCGCCCGTTGAGATGTGTGTCATCTTGTCGCCGAAGCCCAGAGTGTTGATGGCCGCCGCGCTGTCGCCGCCGCCGATGATGGTCGTGGCGTCGGTGTCGGCCAGAGCCTGAGCCACAGCCACGGTGCCCGCCGCCAAAATCGGGTTCTCAAACACGCCCATGGGGCCGTTCCATACGACCGTCTTGGCGGTCTTTACCGTGTCGGCAAACAGAGCGCGCGTCTTTTCACCTATATCCAGACCCATCTTGTCGGCCGGGATCTTGTCGGAGGGAACCGTCTCGATCTCGATTTCAGCGTCGATGGGATTCGGGAAGTCGGACGTGATAACCGTGTCGATGGGCAGCTGCAAGGTCTTGCCGAGCTTTTCGGCCTTCTCTATCATATCCTTGCAGTAGCCGATCTTGTCCTCATCGACCAGCGATGTGCCGACCTCGTAGCCCTTGGCCTTGAGGAAGGTGTAGGCCATGCCGCCGCCGATTATCAGCGTGTCGCATTTTTCAAGCAATGTTGAAATAACGTTCAGCTTATCCGAAACCTTGGCACCGCCCAAAATAGCAACCAGAGGACGAACGGGATTGTCGATCGCGTTGCCCACAAAGTCGATCTCCTTAGCCATGAGGTAGCCCGAAACGCATGGGCTCAGATACTCGGTCACGCCGACCGTTGAGCAGTGCGCTCTGTGGGCGCTGCCGAACGCGTCGTTAACATACGCCTCGGCCAGCGACGCCAGTTCCTTGCTGAAATTCTCCTCGTTCTTGGTCTCCTCGGCTCTGAATCTGGTGTTCTGGAGCAGAACCACGTCGCCGTCCTTCATATCAGCGACAGCGGCCTTGGCGTTCTCGCCCACAACGTTGTCGTCATTCGCGAAAACAACGGGCTTGCCGAGCTTTTCGGAAAGCGAAACCGCGACCGGAGCCAGCGACAGCGACTCAACGACCTGTCCCTTGGGCTTGCCCATGTGCGAGCAGAGTATAACCTTCGCGCCGTCGCCCACCAGCTTTTTGATAGTGGGCATAGCGCCGTTTATTCTGGTCTCGTCCGTGATCTTGCCGTCCTTGATCGGCACGTTGAAATCACAGCGGACCAACACTTTCTTGCCTTTCAGATTAACGTCGTCAACAGTTTTTTTGTTCATAATCATACCTCCAAATATATGTTAAATTATTATTTTTAAATTGATATATTTATATCGGACAGGAAGAATGATCTTCCAAACTTAATTTTACCCCATTGTTTAAAATTTATCAAGAGGTTTTTACCAAAAAATCACATTAAATTTAGGCAAAGCTCCCCTCCTATTTTGTTAATTTGACAATTGACATAACACGCCTTATGTATTAATATAAAACATATATTGCGGTTTTGTAAAAAAGGAGTGTTATATTTTGAACAGCAAGCTGAAAACAAAAGACCTCGTGATCTCCGCTCTGCTCATAGCGATAGGGATCATGATCCCCATGATATTTACCGGCCCGCCCTTTAGGATAGTGGTCGGCCCGTACTCGGCGACGCTTATGGCCCACGTTCCCGTAATCCTGGCGATGTTCATCTCGCCCTGGACCGCGGTGTTCACCGCGGTGGGAACAACGATCGGTTTCTTTTTCACCGCCCCGCTCGTGGTCGCGGTCAGAGCCGCGTCTCATATCCTGTTCGCCCTGCTCGGCGCCTATATGATAAAGAAAAACATAAACCTGATTCTGACTGCCCTGTCAACCGGAATCGTCCACGCGGTGTTTGAGGGAATTGTGGTGCTGCTGTTTTTCGCGGGCGGCCTTTCGACGAGTGATACCTATTCCGCCTCGGTCATGATGTGGATAACCGTCGCGGGCACCTTTGCGCACCATGTAGTTGATTTCATAATTTCGTACATTGTGGCAATGGCGCTCTCAAAAGCGAAAATGATGCCGTCACTTCCACCTATTTGGGGCAAAAAATAAAGGCATTTTTGGAAAAATCAAAAAAATTTAAATTTTTTTCAAAAAAAGGCTTGCTTTTTTGTAAAACATAGGATATAATATATTTGAATTTAGCGGAAGGTATATTCCGCGTCTCCGCAAAGCGGAGATCTGAACCTAGTTAATTGCTTTAAAGCAATTAAAGTTTTTCATATAATCCATTCACCTAAGAAAGTAGAGACGCCTCGCGCGTCTCTATTTTCATGTTAAATTAATTTCTCCGCTTTGCATCCTCCCGGTAGGAGGCGTGGTTTTACTCCACGTCTTTGACTTCGATGATCTGGCCCTCGGTGTTGGAGAACTTGCTGAGTGCGTTGAGGGTCTGGCCGGCGCCTATGTATCTGTTGGCGTCGGTGTAGTGGCCGAGACTGTTGTACTTGCCGTCTACCTCGATCGTGACGTAGGCGTCGTATCTCTCGGGAACGATCACAACGGCATACTCACCGCTTATTTTACTTATCTCCATTTTCGCATCCTCGGCCGACACGCTCACAACGTCGCCAATATATTCCTTGGTCTCTCTGTCATAGACCGGGCCGCCCTTGCGCAGAGCCTCGAGAGTGTATTCTCTCACGCCCTCGACCTTGTAGACATACTGAAACTTTGAACGCTCGGTCGCCGTGTTGGCGTCACTGTCCGAGGTGTATCTGGCGTAGATGCCAAACGCGAGCGCGGCGATACACAGGACAACCAAAATATCTATTATGCTTATCACCCCAAACAGCTTGCCCGTCTTTTTGAAGCTACCTTTTTGGGATTTTGAATTGTTATTCTTAGCCATATTATCGTCTCCTTTCTGCGCCGCCGTGATTATTCGCTTATCTCAAGCCGCGTCACGTAGCCGTAGCCGGCCCAGTTTCTGGTTCGCACCGCCGTGGCGTCGCCCACGCGTATCGGGCTGTCGCTTATCGTCACCGCGTCTTTGCCGTCTACCGCGTCGGCCTCCATCTCGACATACACGTCATACTGATCGGGGATCTCCTGAACCGACGCCGAGCCCTGCTCCAGATCATACGCGGTCACTCTGGCATTCTCGTATCTCACATTTGTCACAACGGCGGGCATTTTTTCCTTAACGCCGATCGTAACGTTGTCGCCCACCTGAGGCAGCTCGGTCAAAAACTTGTCCTCTCGGGCAAACTCGACCTCGACCGTGGCTGTAACGCTCTGTCCGCTGGCCTTTTCCGCATCGGTGTCGGCGGCCGTTGACGAGATAAAGAAGTACCCCGCCGCGGCTACCACAAGCACAACGGCCAGAATAATCAAAAAGTCCATAATGTTAAATTTTGCTTTCATAATATTACTCCATTTCTGTTATTTTCCAATCAGCGATTGGTACACGTTTTCGATTTTTCTCGTGTTGACCTCCGCGGTGAAGGCCGACTTATATATCTCTCCGCTCGCGCGGCTCATTTTTTCGTATAAATTTTCATCGGTCATCAGGCGCTCGATCCTGTCCGCCATTGTCTTCGGCTCCTTTATCGGGACCAGAAATCCGTTTACGCCATCTTTGATGACCCCGGGGTTTCCGCCGAAATCGGTGACAACGGCGGGCTTTTTAAGGCTCATGCCCTGAAGCAGCGAGAGGCTTGTGGCCTCGGTGCCGAACGAGCAGTTAACCTGAATGTCCATCGCATTCATCAGCGGCTCCACATCGGTCAGGAACCCGAGCGTTTTTACGTAATCGCCAAGACCTTCGGCCTCGATTTGGCGCTTGATATCGCTCTCCATATCGCCCGTGCCCGCAATCAAAAACTTCGCCTTGACGCCCCGCGCTTTAAGCAGCTTGGCGGTCTCAACAAAATATTTGTGCCCCTTGACCTCGGTCAGTCGGGCGATTATCGCCGCCGCCTTCTCGTCGGGCGCAATGCCGAGAGCCGATCTCGCCTTTTCGCGCTCCTCGGGCGAATATTCCCGAAGCGGCTCCACGCCGTTTAAAATAACGTCTATCTTTTTTTCGGGCACTCCGGTGGCGGTCAGGTTATCCTTCGCCGCCTCGGCTACTGCTATTATCCTATCGGCCGCCCGGCTGTTGACCGCGCCGTTTATCAGCTTGCCTATGCCCCGCGACAGCCTTGCCGAGGGCTCAAACACGCTGTGCCTCGTGTACACGACCTTTATACCGCAAAGCTTGGCCGCTATCCTGGCCGACATGCAGCCGTGGGTGTGGACTATGTCGGGCCTGAGCTCTTTAAACAGCTTTTTGAGCAGCTTCACCGCGCCCGCGTCAAGCGATTTTTCCGCCAAACGTTCAAGCTCGTAGGTCTTGACCCCGAGCGCCTCTATCTCGGGCAGCAGCTTTGAGCCGGTCGGCACCACGGCGCCAACGTCGAACTTACCGCGGTCGTAATGCTTCAAAAAAGTGACGATGCACTTTCCGGCGCCGCCGATATTCGAGTCGGACGACACCTCCAAAACCTTTATCAAGCTTTCTTCACCGCCTTTTGCTCAGCCTTGGCAAGGTTGACCGCCGCCATTCCCAGCGCCAGCACATACCAGAAGATGAGGAAAACTCTGTAATTATAGAAGCAGTTGTCAAACATACCCTGCACGCAGAAGCCCGCGACGCCCGCGGCGATCGCCACTATCATGGCGCCCAGCTTGCTGCCCTTTTTTGAGGTAGCCTGATATCCGCCGACCATTTTCTTGAAAAACATAAACAGCAGGACCAGGAATATTGAAATTCCCACTATGCCCGACTCCACAAATATCTGAAGGAACATGTTGTGCGAGTGGGGCGCCACTATTCCGCTGTATGAATAGAACGGGTAAACCGACTGGAACGCCTTTGTTCCGGGGCCTATGCCCGACGCCCAGAAGTCCTTGAGCATTCCAAAGGTGCCGAACCAGATATAAACTCTGTAGGACGTGGACGAGTCTGTCATATCGCCCACGCTGACAAATCTGTTGATTATGCTCTCGGGAATAACCATGGGCACAAACGGCAGCGCTATCAGCGCCAGTCCCCACAGCTTGCCGCAAACAAACGTCACATAGATACCCGCGACGATTATGAATCCTATCCAGCAGCCGCGGGAGAACGTGAGTATAAGCGTCAGGAACATCAAACCCGCCAGAACCAGATACATCGCCTTTGAAAGCTTTTTGGAGCGCTCCCACAAAAGGCCGACGCAGACCGGAACCACAAGCAGTATGTACTCGCCCAGAACGTTGGGATTTTCGAGAGTTGAATATACGCGCATCTTGATATCGGTGAACATCTCCTCATCCATCCACGCCGAGGCGGTGTCCCAGCCGAACACGTACTGCGCCACGCCGTAGAGGCAGACCAGCGCGCCCGACAGCACAAACAGCGCCAGCGCGTCGAACAGCTGCTTGCGGGTCTTTACCGTGTTGATAACAACGAAGTAGAACAGCATAAACGCCATATACACCAAAAATATGCTCAAACTGTTAAGCATCGCGAATGAGAACACGCTCGCGATGAGATACATAATAAGCATCCCAAGGATCAAAAATCCCATGCCGTCGAACTTCCATCTGAATTTTCTGTCGCACACGCCCTTGATAAGCAGCGATAACAAGCTCAGAAGCGACAGTCCGACCATAACCATGGTGGGCGCCAGCGGCGCCAAAAATATCGTGAAATAAACTCCGGCCAAAGGCGCGCGGAGCACGACGAACAGCCCGAACAGTCCGCCCAGAACAAGCAGAGGCAGCAGCGGGCTCACGAACGCCGAAAGACCGGCGGCCGCGCCCAGAATTCCCGCGAGCCAAAGCCGCGTCGCGGGCTTTGTATATCTCTGAGCGAACACCTTATTGAAATCCATATCAATGCCGGTCAGGTGCGAAAACGCCTTAACCAGCCATGAGCCGCTTAAATAAGACGTCAGATTGACGTCGATCAGCATAAACAGAGCGCCGACAACGGCCGCCGCGCACAGAACCGCACTTATGCTTGAGCCCGACACGATCCCCGCGGCGGAGGCTCCGAGCGCCGTGAACAGCGTGAGCATACCGATAAAGCGGGTATTGAGGGCAAGCAGGTTGTGCAGATAAATATTCGCCGCCCGAACAACGCGGCTTGTGGCGATTTTTTCCGAAAGCGTGCCGCCTATCGTTCTCTGCAGCCACGAGAGGAACGTGAACGGACAGCCCAAAACTCTTCCCGCCAGGCTGTTTTTCAGCGTCTCGGCGGAAAAATGCTCGCGCCGGAAAAAGTTGGTTATAAGTCCGCGCTGCCACGCGCCTGAAATCGCGCCGTATATCTTTGTCAGCAGCTTATAAACAAAGCTCTGTTTTATCAGACCCCATATGTACATCCAAAGGGTCTCAAAATATCCCATTTCGCCCATAAATTCAGTCCTTTCTTATAACAAAACCTATAGCGGTCTTAAACTCGCTCACCTTAAATATCCACGCCAAAGCCGCGTACACGACGCACGCAGGAACCGCCGCTATGCAGAGCTTAACGAGCGTCATCACAACGCCCGAGCCGGGCAGCATGTCCGCGGGGATATATATAAGCTTTGCCGCGGCAAACGCCGCAGCGCCGCAGATCAGCGTCTTTACCGTGTTCAAAACAAACTCGCGGGTCACCACTCCCGCGCGTCTGCGGTTTATCATAACAAGCAGCGCCAGCGCGATGGCGGTGGAGCTGATCGCGCTCGCCAGCGCCAGTCCGTTTATGCCGAGACCCAGCCCGAGCACGAACAGCGCCGCGCAGCCCACATTTACCACGACCCCGAAAATCGAGGTGAACATCGGCGTCTTTCCGTCGCGTATGGCGTAAAAGCTCTTGTTGAGCACCTCGCAGATCGAGTAGCCCACCATGCCGAACGAGTAGAAAAACAGCGCCGACGCCGTGATCTTTGTGTTCTCGGCGGTAAACGCGCCGCGCTCGAACACGACCCTGACGATCGGGTCGCTGAGCGCCAAAAACAGCGCCGATATTATCGTTATTATAAATATTATCCAGCCCACCGAGGTGCGCGTGGTCTCGGCGAATTTCTCGTCGCTGCCGCCGGCGCTGAGCCGAGACAGTCGCGGGAAAATAAAGTTGGTTATGGCGTAGGCGAAAACGCCCACCATTATTATATATATCTTATTCGCCCAATTGAGCGCCGACACCGCGCCGTCGCCCAGACCCGAGCCGAACGACATGTTTATCACGTTGCAGAGCGGCTGCACCCACGAGCTTATCAGCACGGGCAGCGCCAGCAGCGCGACCTCCTTCATGGTGCCGTCGCTGAAATTCATGCGAGGCCTGTATCTGTATCCGGTCTTTATCAGCCACGGGAGCTGAAAAAACAGCTGCAGCGCCCAGGCTATAAGCATCGAGACGGCCACGCCGGAAAGACCCATTTTGTCGCCGAATATTATCAGATAGGCTATCATCACGCCGTTTGACACGACGCTTATCAGCGACGGAACGGTGAACTGGCCGTGGGACTGGAGTATGCCCACAACCACATAGGCGATCGCTGTGAACGCGATCGAGGGGAACAATATCCGAAGCAGCCGAGCGGTTTCCTCGACCTTTCCGGGCACGTCGGCGTATCCGGGCACCATCAGGCGCACGATCGGCTCCGAGAACACGGCGCCGAGTATAGCCGCCAGCACCGAGACCGAGCCGACGACCGTGATAAAATTATTGGCGAACGCGTCCGCCGCGCCCTGTCCCTTTTGTTCTAAATTTTTATTGTATATAGGCACAAACGTGGACAAGATAGCCACGCCCAGCACCATGTCAAAAAACAGCAGCGGTATCTGCGTGGCGCTGTTGATGACGTCGCTGGCGTAGCCCTGGCCGTAAATCCCGGCGATAAGCATTTCGCGCAGCAGACCCATAAACTTTGCGAGCATAATCAAAACGGCCATTATGCCGATCGACCGCACCGCTTTTCCGCCCTTGTTCTCCGCCATATCAATTCTCCCGTTTATAAATTCATGAAATCATTTAAAGACATTATATACCAAAATAAAAATAAAGTCAACATAGTAAATTAGTAATTAGTAAATAGCGATTACGCGGGGATACATTAGGCAAAAAATGCCGCTGTATCTCCGCGCATATTTTAAAAAATATTTTATTTATATCATTATATCTCTATGCAGCATAAAGCGGCACCACCTTTTCAATTTCAAGAACTGATCCCTCGGGAGCCGGATAATGCACTATATCCACAGGCGTGTTTAAAAGCTCTTCCAGTCTTATCTTCAGGCCCGATAATACCAGAAGCGACACGTACTGAGATTCAAACTCAACCAACAAATCAACATCACTGTCATTTGTATTTGTGCCGTTTGCGTAAGAGCCGAAAAGATCAATGCGCGTTACAGGATATTCCTCCGCTGCTGTTCTTGCGGCTTCCGCGATTTGATTCAGTGTCAGCATATCGTACTCCTCCTTCTCCGCATATAATAACTTGCCATATCCGCATTATAATATACATTTTTTATTAAGTCAAGCTGCATTCGCCGTTTAATGTTTTCCGCCGCTGTTATTCCACGTAGTCGAATTCGCAGTCGTATATTTCTACCGGGTCGCCGTTCTTAACGCCTGCCTCTTTGAGCTTGTCGATTATACCGCTCTTTATCAGCGCGCGCTGGAAATATTGAAGCGACTCGTAGTCATCAAGGTTGGTGGAGCCCACTATCAGGAAGGCTTTGCGGCCCTCGACATGATAAACTCCGTCCTCATCGCGGGTGACGGTTATGGTCTCGTCGGCTTTGCGCTCCGCCTCCATATCAAACATCTCATACTCTTCCTCGAATTCCTCGGGCGGGATCTTTGATAATTCCTCGTAGGTGTATTTCAAAACCTCGTCTATGCCCCGCTTGGTGGCCGCGGAAATTTTGAACACCTTGAGGCCGCGGCTCTCCATCTCCTGTTTAAATATTTCAAAATTCTCGTCAAAGCCCGGAATATCGCACTTGTTGGCGAGCACGATCTGACGCTTTTTCGCCAGCTTTTCGCTGTGCAGAGCCAGCTCGCGGTTTATCGTGTCGAAGTCCTCGATCGGGTCGCGCCCCTCGATCCCCGACACGTCCACCACATGCAGAAGCAGCTTCGTCCGCTCCACATGCCGAAGGAACTCGTGTCCGAGGCCCACTCCCTCGTGGGCGCCCTCGATTATGCCGGGTATGTCGGCCACGACAAAAGAGCCGTCGCCCATGTTGACAACGCCCAAATTTGGTTCAAGCGTTGTGAAATGATAGTTCGCGATTTTTGGCCGCGCGTCGCTGACGATAGACAAAAACGTCGATTTTCCCACATTGGGGAAACCCAGCAGACCCACGTCGGCAATCAGCTTGAGTTCAAGAGTCACGTATCTCTCGTCTCCGGGGTTTCCCGGCTTGGCGAATCTCGGTACCTGTCTGGTGGCTGTGGCGAATCTCTTGTTGCCCCAGCCGCCTATGCCGCCCTTCGCGACAACAAATTCCTCGCCCTCCTCTTTGAGGTCGCAGATAACCAGACCGCTCTCCTCGTCGCGCACGATCGTGCCGACAGGAACGGGAACGCGGAGATCCTCGCCGTTTTTGCCGTATCGGTTGGCGTCCCGTCCGGGGCCGCCGTTTTCCGCCTTGAACTTGCGCCTGTAGCGGAAGTCGATCAGGGTGTTCACGTTTTTGTCGGCGACAAATATGACGCTGCCGCCTCGTCCGCCGTCGCCGCCGTCGGGACCGCCCGCTGCCACGTATTTTTCGCGGTGGAAGGTCACCGCGCCATCACCGCCGTCGCCGCCCTTTATAAAAACTCTCGCTCTGTCAGAAAACATAAGCCGCTCCTTTCAAATCACAAATTACGAAAAAGGGACGGACAACGTCCGCCCCCAAAAAATCCAAAACTATTGAGCTATCTCGTACACAGAAACCTGCTTTTTGTCTCTGCCCTTGCGCTCGAACTTAACCTTGCCGTCGATAAGCGCGAACAGTGTGTCGTCGCCACCCTTTTTAACGTTAAGTCCCGGATAGATTTTGGTTCCTCTCTGTCTTACGATGATGTTTCCCGCGAGACAGGGCTGACCGTCACCCAGCTTCACGCCGAGACGTTTCGACTCGGAGTCTCTGCCGTTTTTGGTGCTTCCCATACCTTTCTTATGAGCCATTAAATATCACTCCTTATTATCAAAATCATGTAAAATCTTACGCGTTGATCGCTGTAATCTTAACCTTTGTGTAGGGCTGTCTGTGACCCTGCTTCTTGTGATAATGCTTCTTAGGCTTGTACTTGTAGACAATGATCTTCTTGGACTTGCCGTTCTTCTCGACCGTGGCCGAAACTGTGGCTCCGTCAACATAAGGAGCGCCTATTTTCAGCTCGCCGCCGCCGACAGCCAGGACCTTGTCAAAAGTAACAGTCTCGCCGGCCTCAACGTCCAGCTTCTCGATGAACAAAACGTCGTCCTGCTCAACCTTGTACTGCTTGCCGCCTGTTTCAATAACTGCGTACATTAAGTCGTATACCTCCTATTACCCAAGACTCGCCATTGGGGCGCGCCTGCGCGTCTTAAAAAAGCCCCTTCTGCGCGGTTACCGAAACAGTATAACAGATTTATCCGCATATGTCAAGCCTTTTTTGAAAATTTTTCGCGTTTTGAATCGCTAATCACTACGTTGCCCCTTCCACCGCTAACGCGGTCCCCCTCCCCCACTTACGCAGGGGAGGCAGATATTAGGCTCCCCTTCCTTTAGGAGGGGATAATCAGCAAGCTTGCTTGCGGGTTCAAAGCTATCTTTCAAAATTGCTTGCAATTTTGACCAAGAGCTTCCTTAGTGCTGTCGGCGGAGCCGACTGAGGGGGTGGCCTAATCACTATTCGCTAATCACTAATCACTACGTTGATTATCAGGCTCAATATATTTTTCGCGGCGCGACGCAGCTCATCGGCGCTCAGATTGGCGCTTTTAAGCTCTTTTAAGGTGTTGTCGCCGCCGCTGTTTTTCTCGGCGCTTTTCGCCACCATGTATATATCTCCGCCCGCGCGAAGCATGGCCGCCGAATTTCTCCGCGAGGGCGCGGAGCAGGAGCCCAGCGACGCCCACCAGTCGGTCATGACCATGCCCGAAAATCCAAACTCGCCGCGGATTATCCCGGATATCAGCTCGAAATTTGAGCCGCACATCTCTCCGTTTATTCCGTTGTAGGCCGTCATTATCGCTTTCGGATTCGACAGCTCCAGCGCGTATTCAAGCGGCCGCAGATATATCTCTCTGAGCGCCCGCTCGGACAGAACGGTATCAAGACCTTTTCTTCCCTCCTCGCGGTTGTTCGCCGCGATATGCTTGAGCGTTCCGCATACTCCGCGGCTCTCAAGGCCTCTCAGTGCCGCCGCCGCGGCCGCGCCGCTTATGTACGGGTCCTCGGAATAATACTCAAAGTTTCGGCCGCAGAGCGGATTCCGATGAATATTGAAACCCGGGCCCAGCAGCAGATCAATGTCGTTTTCGATCATTTCGCCGCCGATACATGAATAAACTTCCTCAATCAGCTCAACGTCCCATGTGCACGCCAGCATGGTGCCAATCGGCAGAAGAGCCGCCTTGTCGCCGTTGTCGAGCCGCAGTCCCGAGGGACCGTCGGTAGCGGCGGCGCAGGGTATGCCGAGCTTTCTAAGCCCTTTTGAAACTCCTCCGAACGCCGCGCCGGTTCCGGGGCGCACCAGCTTGCTGCCCATGCCCTCGCCGCGGCAAAGGCGCGCCAGGTCTTTTTCCGATATAGCGCTCACAAACTCATCCAAAGATATTCTGCCGTTTTTCACATCTTCGAATTTATACTTTCGCGACCTCGCGATACCCGAAAACGCTTTCCGTTTTGCTTTGCCGCCTGTGCCGCCGCTTTTGCCGCTTTGTGCCGTCGGCGCGTCCTCGTATATCGGGCCGCCGTCGAAACCTATAAGCCGCTTGAACAGCTCTTTGGGCGCCGCCAATCTATCACATTTTTTAATAATATCCTTTGACAATCTCAGCCTGACCGAACAGCTCTTGTCTCGGACGTTTTTTGCGATTATCAGCCTGTATTCCCCGCCGTCGATGCGCCATTCGGAATTTTTATCGTCGTAATATTTCAGTCTGCTCAGCGGAAATTTTATTCTGAGCGTCTGCGTTTCCCCCGGCGCCAGCGTTTTTGTTTTGGCAAACTCAACGAGACTGCGTTTCTGGCGTGGCATATTTGACTTCGGCGGCTCGGCGTAGACCTGAACGATCTCGCGCCCCGTCGCGCCGCCGATATTTTTCACATCCACGGTCAGGCTGATCTTTTGGTCCGCGAAAACGGCCGCTCGGCACGCGAGCTCAAAATCGGTATAGGACAGCCCGAACCCGAAGGGGTACAAGACATTTTCGGGACAGAACGTTTCGAAATACCTGTAGCCCACGAAAATATCTTCATTATAATATATCTTATCTTTTGCGTCAAAGCCCTCGGATGACGGATAATCGGCGTAAGATAATGCGATCGTGTCGGTCAGTCTGCCGCTTGGCGACGCTCCGCAAAGCACTTCTGCCGCCGCGGCTCCGCCCTCCTGTCCGCCCTGCCAGATATACAGCACGGCGTCGGGCCCGATCTCGCCCACAAAGCTCATGTCAATAACAGACGGAACGTTGAGCAGAACAATCAGCTTTTTAAAGCGCCCGCGCGCCGTTTTTAAAAGCTCGGTTTCGGCCTCTGTCAGCAGGAACCCGCCCGGAGCGTTGACGCTGTCCTGTTCCTCGCCGGCCGAGCGTCCGATCACAACTATCGCGGTCTCCGACTCTGCCAAAACTTTTTTCATGAGATAATTGTCTATCTGCGGCTCCTTTTGGGAAAGCGGACGCGACGCCCACATTCCACCGCCGGTCGATACGGGATTTTTTGAGACCCAATCTCTGTAAAACTGCGCGAGAGTTCGGTTCACCTCGACATCCGATTTTTCAAGAGACGACAAAATATCGGTTTGGTACTCGGTGTTAACGCTGCCGCCCGAGCCCGTGCCGCCCGCGTTATAGTCTATCTGCGAGCGTCCGAACACCGCGATCCTTTCGCCGCGCCTAAGCGGCAGCGCGCCGTTTTTGTTCTCAAGCATCACTATGCCGTCAATCGCGGCTCTGTGCGCCGCGGCGAGAGTTTTTTTCGTAGCGTCGGTCATATTATCACGCTTTCTTAATTGTTAAAATATTTGTCAATGCCGTTTGCGATTGCCTTTCCAATCTGCTCATACTCGGAATTCAGTATTGCGCGGTCCGAAGAATTGTCAAAGAATCCGCACTCGATATAGGCAATCGGGATCGGGCTCTTGCAGAACAGGATAAGCTCAGGCATATATGGATAGCATCCGCCCATATACGCCGAGAGGCTTGTTGTGGACGTGATCTCATCGTTTATCAGCCTGCCCGCGTAGTTGCCGATATCCGCGTAGTTTGACGGGATACCTGCCTGGTCGTAAACGCCCGACAGCTCGATATAGGCGCTGCCTCTGCCGCCACCCGCATTTGAGTGTATGCAGACAAACAGATCAGCGTCGGGCGCGGCGGACGTGTCATTGTTGGGATAGCAATATATGAGACGCTTTGTCATCGAAGGGTTCTCGTCGTTTGTGTTTCTGGTCATGCGCACCTCGTAGCCCATTTCCTCAAGATATTTTTTCGCGAACATACAGTTGCGCAGGGTTATCTCGGGCTCAAGCTCGCGGTCGCCCGCGCCGATCGGATACCAGCAGCTTCCGCCCTCGGTGACTCTGCCCGAACAGCCAAATCCGCCGCAGTCCTGCCAGGTCGTGCCGCTCTTCCAATGGCGCCATTCGCCCCAGCCGCCTTTTGAGGAATTATATATCCAGCCGTCGGCTGTCTTTTGCTCGTCGCTCATGTTTCCCGAAAGCCTGCCGTGACCCGGGTCGAGCACAATCACTCCGCGCGAGACCTTTTTGGGCTCAATAGGATTCGGGTTGTTATTTATTGGTATCCACGAGATCTTCACGTCGGCCCGGCGCAGCTCCTGGCTGAAGCTCACCTCGCCGCAGGCCTTGAGCGTGTTCAGTGGTATCATGGTGCTGCCGTCGATGCTGAAGGCCGTGATCGGCTCGCCCTCAAGATAGGTCGTGATGTCGGTGTAGATCACGTCCGCGAACTTGACGCCGGTCCCGTCGTATTTATACACAACTCCGGTGCCCGCCGCGAAAGCCTGATCGTCCGCTGGCGCTATCGAGAGGGAGCGTGTGCCGTTGTCCCAGATCACGTCAAAGCCGTATTTTCTCAAGTCCTCGGCAATGACCACGGTGTAGCCGTCCACATTGTATGACGGTATCGGCTGGTCGTTGATATACGCCACAATATCGGTGTAAACCGCCTCGCCGATAACGTCGCCCGGCTCCGAGGCCGAGACCGCCGCGCCGCCCAGACACAGCGCTAAGCTCAAAAATAAACATAAAATCCTTTTTGTCATAATATTCCTCCTCTATATATCCCAAATCCATCATACCACATAAAAGAAAAAATTGCAAGGGCCCGCGGGGTGTTCCGCGGGCCCTTGTTTGGATTAATTATTGGGAAGATTATTTATTTTTCGCGCTATTTGATCTTCGCGTAGCTGCCGAGGTTGTAAACGTTCGCGTATCCGAGAGACTTTGCGGTCTCGACCGCCTTGGCCGCTCTGCCGCCGCTCGCGCAGCAGAAGATCAATGTATCGCCATTTTCGTAGGCCGCAAGCCCATTCTCCAGATTGTCAATCGGGATATTAACGGAACC
The DNA here is from genome assembly GCA_947624775.1 of uncultured Monoglobus sp. GTDB lineage: Bacteria > Bacillota > Clostridia > Monoglobales > Monoglobaceae > Monoglobus. The sequence goes on along the minus strand of CANQLT010000017.1, from coordinate 19,891 downwards.
TTCGGCATGGTCCTCGGCGTATTCCTCAGCGGTGCGCACGTCGATCAGCTTTGCTCCGCCCGCGAGGAGAACGCCCGCCTCGTCGGCCTCTATCGAATTGCCGCCCAAATCGCTCATCGGGATATTTATCTCGCTTTCGCCGTCGCCCGCGAGCATGATATCTCCCTCAATCGTCATATACTTTAAGTCGATATCCGCCGCCTTTTTGAGCTGATAACACTTCGCGCAGTCGGTGAACATGATAACCAGTCCGCCGTCGCAGGCCGCGTACAATCTGCCGTTGTACTCGGCAAGGGCGTTTATGTTATACTTGTCGCCATAGCTCTGCGGAACATCCGAGGCGTAAAATGTGTCGGTTTGAAGCTGAAGGCGCATACCATCGGGGAGCTCCACCCAGACTTTAGATTCGCCGGTTCTGTCATTTTTCGTTAGCGTAACGTCCTTTCCGTTCCACGCCGCGTACTGCACGGGTCTGTCAAAATCCTCCGGCTCCTCGTCTTGCTCATCTGCCGCGTCGGCCGCTTTCGCCGAGCCGTAATACTCGATAATGATCGCGTAGAGCTGCTTGTTGGAGCTGCCGCCGTAGACATATACCGGCGCCTTTTCGGTTATCTCAAGGCTCGCCGCCGCGGTTCCGGTGCCGCCGGGCGTCTCGGCGTTAACGTCATCGCTCTGCCAGATCTTCATGCTTCTGGCCGCCTCGCTGCCTTGGAATACCGCCGAAACCTTGCAGGGCACCTTTTTGGGCGTGAAATAGAAGTTTCTGTTGGTCGTGTTTCCTCCGCCCGCCTGCCATGCCTGAGTGAACTCGTAGTTATACTCGCTCTCGTTAATATCCTTATAAGTGTATTTCGCGGTTGAATCAACAACTTTCCATGAGCCGAAGCCCGACACGCCGTTTACGGTCGAATCCAGCGGCGTGCTGTCAGCATTGGTGCCCGACGTGAGCTGGCTGTAATCAAAGCTTGTGTAAGCCTTGTTGAGCGTGATAACCTCGATCTCGCTGGGCACAGGCTCCGCGTAAGTATGCTCCGCGGTCTCTGAAAGATGCTTGTTTTCCGATGTGTTGTTTATCACATAGAGCTTAACAGTGTCGCCGTCGGATGCTTTAAGACCGTTTATGTCATAATCGCCGCCGCCCTTGACCGTTGTGCTTGTGTTTGTCGATTTTAGAGCGCCGTTCGCGCCGTATACCTCGGCCACAAGCACTGCGTCTGTCGGAGCCGCGCTGCCACGGTATGTCAGCATGACTTTTATGTCGCCGCCCTGCTTGTTGAGCGCTCTGCCCACGATATACGGGGTGTCGTCGTTGGGCACGTAATGATTTATTCTGAAATAGTCAAGGTTTACTCCGTTTGTCTGAATGTATATGTCACCTCTGCCGTCCTTGTCTATCTTGCCCGATGCTTTCGCCGCGTCAATAACGCTCGGGTTGATATCAAGCGATACTTCGGTCCATGCCGCCCAGCCGCCTGTCGCGTCCGCCTGAACGGAGGCTATCAGATTTTCTGCCTTTGAGTTCTTGTCAAGGCTTACATAGATCATACCCGCGTTTCTGCCCGCTACTCTGGCAATAAAGCTGTCGATATATTCAAGGTTCACCGACTTATAGAGCATCCACTCGTTTGCCGTGCTGCCCGCGTCAAATCCGCCGCTGGCTCCGTTCTGAGCGTCTCTGAGATTGGCCTTGCCGCCGTCGTCCGCGGTCTCGGCCTCGATCTGAGTTTCGACTTTGACGATAAGTCTGCCGCAGGTTCCCGCCGCGATATCCGCTGCGGTTATCTGCACAATGCCGTTGCCGTATACCGTCAGAGCGCCGGTGTCGTTATCTATATCCGCCACCTTGCGCGACGAAGGATCAACCTTTTTGATCTGCCACGTGAGCTTTGACGCGTCAACCTTGTTTCCGGAAGCGTCTTTAGCGACAAGCTCTCCCGTGTATGGGTTCGCCTCGTTGACTGTTCCCGTGCCGTTTTCGTACATCGGTATTCCGCCTTCGCGGTAATCAATAACGCCGTCGACTATGAACTGCGGATTTACCGACTCGATCGTGTAGGTCTCGCTCAGGTTATCCATCGTGATGTTCTTCATTCCCGAAATAACGCCGGGAATAATATTCTCTATATCAACCTTTGTCACGGCATCGTTTACCGCCTTTACGCCGTCCGTATAGATCTTCTCGATCTCGGCCCAGCTCTCGGCCGTATACGCCGTCTTGGGAAGCGAGTCGCGAACCTCGGTCAGCTGCGCGATCGCCGCCGTCTTGTCGGCATCGCTCGCCTTGATCTGCAGCTCGTTCACTATCGGGAATGACGCGGTCTTGGTCTCGCCGCCGTATGTAACGGTCGCCGTGATAGTTGTAACGCCGATCTTTGTTCCCGACTCAACAACTCCGCTTGAGTTAACGGTCGCGATCTCGCTGTCCGCGCTCGCGTAGGTTATATCGGCTTCGCTCGGGTCAACCACGGTCTCATCGCTCATAACTATGCTGATGTTTGAATTAACGCTGTTCACCGCCTCGTGGCCGTTGCCGTTTTCGTCAACTCTGCCCAGAACGGTCACGCCGTCCGGATTCGCTCTTACCGTCTTTAATGTTGAGGCAAGCGTTCCTGTGACCTCGAACTGCGCCGAGTTCTTTGTGTCGGCCGAGCTTGAAGCCATATAGGCCGTGTATGTGCCCTCGGGAACTATATCCTTCTGCGCCGCCTCGTCAAACAGGTACATATCTCTTATGTTAAGCTCAATAGAAACGGTCTTGGTCTCGCCGGGCTTAAGCTCGATCTTTTCAAAGCCCTTGAGCTGCTTTGCGGGAGTTGTTCCCTCGCCCGCGTTCGGATGCGCGACATAGAGCTGAACAGCCTCTTTTCCCGCGGTGTTTCCGGTGTTGGTAACGTCTACCGAGAATGTCAGCGCGCCGTTTGCGTCCGCTCCCGATGCGGGAGCGCCCGCCTCAGCCTCGCCTACCGTTTTGGTATAGCTTAAAGGCCTTATCGAATCGGTGTTCTCCCAGATATAAACCTTTGTCTTGCCGCCCTGCGGCTCGGCAATCTCTATGCTCTGGCTGCCGCTGCCGTCTATCTTAACGCTCTCGGTCTCAACCATGTTTGTCTCGGCCTGATCCGAGTACGCCGCGGCTATGAGCGTCGCCTCGGGGGCGCCGTCCTTCTTGGTATATGTGACGTTCAGCTTTCCGCCCGAATATTCCGCTCCGGTGATAGTGTAGGGGTTCGTGTCCTCCACGGGCGCGCCGCCGCTCACCTTCATATTTGAATATTCAAAGTTTGTGTAGCTCAGGCCGTAGCCGAACGGATAGATCGGCGTTCCGCCGTAATACTGATATGTGTGGCCCGGATTGGTGCCGTCAGCCTGAATATTATAATCGGTATAGCCTCCGGTAATGTCGCCTATCTTCTTGTTTCCGCCGTAGAGCTCCATTTTCTTTACGTCGTCGTTTTTATACCATGTGGTCGTCAGCTTTCCCGAGGGGTTGACCTGACCGGTCAGGACCTTGCCCAGCGCGGTGCCCTGGGTCTGACCGTTGTAAGCCGTCCACAGAATAGCCTTGCACTTATCCATAAACGGCTCGACATTGATCTGTCCGACAGTTGACATAACAACGACCGTCTTGTCGGGATAAGCGTCGCAAATTGACTGAACATGCGCCTGCGACGCGGGCAGGTCGATATTCGCGCGGTCGTGGCTCTCGGAGGAGTCGCCCGTGTTTGTGCCGGCGTACGCGATGATAACGTCCGCGGCGTCGAACTCGGCCTTGTATCTTTCGGCCGTTATCTCGGGAGTGTTGGCCTCAAAGGTCAGCTCCATAAGCTCGGTGCCGCTGTAGCCGCCGTCGGCTCCGGTGTACTCGCCCGAGCACTCGGCGTATGCGTCAAGACCCGCGGTGTCCTGCGACTTGATATACGCGCCCTCGGGGCCGCCCTCTCCATAGTGTACCGCGACTGTTCCGCCCGGCGCGCTGCCGGTCGAGATCTCCATTGTTATCGTCGCCGCTTTCGCGAAATCGATCTGAGGTATATGCACCTTGGATACGCGGGTAATTCCCGTAATCACGCCGTTTGTCACCGCGCCGCCGCCGATAACCTCCGCCTTTGAAAGATCAACAGGCGTCTTGCCGCCCTTTTCGTCAATTAGCGTTATGCTCTTTATATTCATCAGCGCGGTGGTGTTCTCGACAACTCCGACCTGCTGCACCGTCGATCCCGGATACTGCGCCGCAACCTCCGCGGTGATGCCCTCTATTGGAGTAACGTTCTTGGTGGGGGTTCCGGAATAGTCGCCCAGCGTTACCTCGGCCGCTCTCGGACCTGCCACAACAATTTTCTTGTCGTTTGAATTAAGAGGCAGAATACTGTCGTCGTTCTTCAAAAGCACCCACGATTCCTCTGCCGCCGCCTCGGCCTTTGCCACATTCGCGTCAGACTCAAGGTCCGCCGCGTTTGTGTTTCTGTACGAAACGTCGCTGTCAAACTCTCCGGTCCTGAATCTCTGGAGGAACAGCTCATACACCGCCCTCTCGATCTCGTTCTCGGTAATATATCCGTTTTCAACCGCTGCAATGCCGTAGCTCTGAGTTCTGTTGTCGTTTGAGGGGGCCGATCTGTCGCCCAAGTTGCACTCGGTGTTAAGACCGTTTTTAACAGCCTCGGCTATATATCTTTCCATGTCATATGAGGAATCGCCCAGCATTCCCTGTTTGAACTGGCTGCTGCCCTCAAGGTTCGCACCGGCTCCGCAGTCGGTCGTCACATAGCCGTCAAAGCCCCAGTCTTTTCTCAAAAGGTCATTTAATAAATATTTGTTCGCCATAGACGGAATAAAGTTATACAAAAGCTCGTTGTTTCTGTATACCGTGGTTCCGTTATATGACGCCATCACCGACGCGGGCATTACCTGCTCGGTAACGTTCCGGAACACCTTGGCATAATAATTCCTCATGTTGAACTCGGTCATAACCGAGCTGCCGCCGCCTCTGTTGTTCTCGTTGTTGTTGGCCGCGTAATGCTTGAGCGTCGCGATGACCTTTAAATATTTCTCGTCGTCGCCCTGCATGCCGTCAACAAATTGAGCCGCAAGCTGTCCGGTGAGATACGGGTCCTCGCCCATGCTCTCCTCGTTGCGGCCCCAACGCGGATCGCGCGCCATGTTGATAGTCGGGCTCCAGTATGACAAATCGGTCCTTGAGTTCTTTATTCTCGCCTCGGTCGAGGTAACGTCGCCCATATCGAACGCCAAAGCTCTGTTCCATGTGTTCGATAAAGACAGAGGCGAGGGGAAAGATGTGGCTTTGCCCTGACGGGCGACTCCGTGAAGGCCCTCGCGCCAATAGTTGTAGGACGCGACGCCCAGTCTGTCGATGGCGGGAGCCATCATTCCCATCTGATAAACCTTTTCATCAAGCGTCATGCGCGATACCAGATCGGCCGCTCTTTCCTCAAACGAGAGGCTCTCGTCCTGATAAGGAAGCAGCTCCGGCTTGGCGTCGGGATTGTAGAATTTAACGTAAACATAATTGCCGCAGTAAGCGTTGTCGCGCGTGATGTTGAGCGTGACCGCGCCCTTGGCGTCCGTTGATTTAAGCTCCGCGGTGTTCACGCGGTACGAATCCCACGAGCCGTTGTTCACATTGTCAAAGCTCGCGACCTCGGTCTCGCCGACCTTGATAACGACCGCCGCGTCGTTCTTGCTTGCGGCGTACAGGTCAACTTTTGTCCAGTCCTTGCCGCTCAGATCGACCTCGGGGAGCGTGAGCACCGCGGCGCCGTCCTTATTGGTCTTAAGATTGTCGGGCCGTTTCACGTTTCCGTTGGCGGAGTCCGTGATGATCGAGCCGCCTCCGCTCGTTGTGATCGAGTCATTGCCGAAATTCAGCGTGACCGCGCCGGTGTTGTCTTCCGTCGCCGTGCCGTAGTCCGCCGCGGCAAACGCCGGGACATAAACGCAGGTCAGCGCCATCAAAAATACAAGCGCGAGAGCTAAAATCCTGCCGTGTTTCATAAAAAATTCCTCCTTTAAATGATTTAAAAATATACCGTTCGTATTTTATACCCTAATTCTAACACTCTGCGCGGATCAAATAAAGTCATATCAAACACAAAACAAGCCAAAAATTGCTGTGCCGAAAATTAAAAATCCGTATACCGATATAAAAATACCGTCGAAAATGTTCGAAAAATATGTTGCATATCATCAGAATATATGATATATTTATTTTATCAATCAAGAATGAAAGATTGGAGTAATTATTATGAATGAAAAATTCCCCTCGGACTTTGATCCCGAAGATAACATACCCCACGAGGTTTACGGGCCGCCTCCGAGTGATGAAAAATTCCCCTCGGGCTTTGATCCCGAAGATACTATAACTCTCGAACCTTACGGGCCGCAATCAAGTAATGAAAAATTCTCCTCGGACTTTGATCCCGAAGATAATGTGCTTAACCCGCTCTACGGACCGCCGCCTCCGAGTAATGTGCAAAACAAAAAGAAAAGCAAAGCAAAATATATTTTGATCGCTATATTATGCGCCATTATTCTCGGCGGTGCCGCTCTGCTGTTCACTGCCGCAATAACTATTCCCACAACCTTATACGGGCCGCCTGCAATGACGCATCCACCGCCGCCGCCCATGTACAATCCGAACACTGTTACGGAAAACTACTAAACGGTTTACCGCGCAATTACACCTGATCTATATTATGATGAATAAAATGAATTTGCAAGAAATTAAAACCACACACATGAAACAGCTTGCCGAATACCGCCGCGAGCTGCAAAAAAAGCCCATGCTTAAAAAGCTCTTTTTGGAGCTGACTTTGAGGTGCAATCAAAAATGTCTGCACTGCGGAAGCAGCTGCGGCGACAGATTTTCCGATGAGTTAACATTTGATCAATACAAAAGCTTTTTGAACAAGGTTAAAAATGATTTTGACATAAGCGAAATCCAGCTTTGCATAACGGGAGGCGAGCCTCTGCTTCGAGATGACTTTTTTGAAATAATGAATTACGCAAACGACTTGGGTTATTCTTGGGGCATGACCAGCAACGCCACATTGATCGACGATAAAAAGGCGGAGCTTTTGGAAAAAAGCGGCATGAAAACCATATCGGTCAGCATCGACGGACTGCGCGAGACTCATGACAATTTCAGACGTTCTCCCGGCGGATTTGACAAAGCGATATCCGGCATAAAAGCCCTTCTTAAAAATGGTTCCTTTGAAAATGTTCAGGTCACTACCGTTGTTCACAAAAACAATATAAATCAACTCGATGAGCTTTTTGAGCTTATGACAGATTTGAACGTAGACTCATGGCGGATAATAAATATCGATCCCATCGGAAGAGCGAGATCAAACAAAGACCTGCTGCTTGACGCGGATGAGTATAGATATATCTTGGATTATATCCGTGATAAAAGGCGATTTTGTCTGCCCGTTTCATACGGATGCAGCCACTATCTCGGTCTTGATTATGAACGCGAAGTAAGAGATTGGTATTTCTTATGCAGCGCGGGAATATATGTGGCGTCGATCCACGCCAACGGAGACATCAGCGCATGTCTCGATATAGAGCCGCGAAAAGAATTGCTGTACGGTAATATCTTAAAAGATGACTTTACCGAAATCTGGAACAATAAATTTGAGATTTACAGAAGCAATTTATCCGACTTAACCCCAAAATGCGCCGATTGTCCCGACAAGGATTTCTGCAACGGAGGTTCATACCATACATGGGATTACGACAAAAATGAACCCTTGATGTGTTTTAAAAATATTTTATTTTGAACTCATTTTAAAACATGTTCAAGCATTTATAACATAAACAGATTTAAACTTTTCAGGATCTCGATCGGCAAAGTCTAGTATTTTGATTACAAAACGAATCCCTCTTTTGTCAAGAGGGATTTTTATTTATCCTATTTTTGTCTCCAAATCGGAAACACCGTTTTCATACAGATATTCGGGCGCTATGTCTATATCGCCGTTGTTCCATACCGGCACGCCGTAATCAATATAAACATCTTTGAACGTATCAATATTCGAAAGAGGGGCATATCCCGGCATTTTGAGCAGCGGTTTGAAATCAAAAACTCTTGCCTCACCGTTGTTAAAACGTGTCCAGAGCCGAAAATCATTAAGAGGCCGAACACCCGTAACCCTTAACACAGGCTTCCTGTCTCCCGCGTATGCTATTCCGTCTACAATATACATTATATTCCCTCCTATCTTAAAGGCTCAATTTTCCCAAACGGAATACCGCGAACAGCGTTATTCCAAGCGGCATATAATTCATTTTCATGTATTGTAAGCCAGGCCTCCACTAAACGCAGCTGCTTCACCGGTATACTCCCCGCAAGCAATTCACCATCTATGCCTATCGCCGCTGTATATTCATTATAATATACATGCACATGCGGTTTGTGATGACGCAGGTTATCATTAAAAATCATCTTTATTATTATATTATAAAATCTGCTTAATTCCGGCATTATATTTTCCCTTTCATAAAAATTGCATATACAGTGCCTTGTCGGTTGATCCGTTTATATTTTATCACATTCTGCTCCGTAAATCAAGATTTATTTGAGCGCGGCTTAAAAATCGGAATGTTTTTCAAAGTACAATAAAAAATCGGGCGGCGCAGCTAAAGCTGTGCCGCCTGTGTTTTATTTTATGTCGAAGCCGTTTTCGGAGGCGTCCACTATAGCGGTCTCGCCGGGCTTTATCTTGCCTTCGAGCATCTTTTCGGCGATCATGTCCTCGATGCCGGATTGTATCGCTCTTCTGAGCGGACGCGCGCCATATGTCGCGTCGAATCCGTTTTCGGAGATCTTGTCAATCGCCGCGTCGGTGAACTCGGCCTTTATGCCGTTTTCCTCAAGTCTCGCGGCCAGCGTTCCCAGCATCATGCCCGCGATCTTTTTTATATCGTCGCGGCTGAGCTTGCGGAACACGATTATCTCGTCGATCCTGTTTAAGAACTCGGGCCTGAACGCCTGCTTGAGCTCGCCGAGAACGCTCTCCTTGATCTTGTCGTAGTCCTTGTCCTCCTCTGCACTCTCATCGGCCGCCGAAAAGCCCAGAGACTTGGTTCCGCCGGTTATGAGCCGCGCGCCCAGATTCGAGGTCATGATTATGATAGTATTGCGGAAATCGACCCGTCTGCCCTGGCTGTCGGTCAGTATTCCGTCCTCCAGTATCTGGAGCATGATGTTGAACACGTCGGGATGCGCCTTTTCGATCTCGTCGAACAGGATAACCGAATAGGGCTTGGTCCTGACTTTATCTGTCAGCTGGCCGCCCTCGTCGTAGCCGATATATCCCGGAGGCGAGCCGACCAGTCTGGACACCGAGTGCTTTTCCATATATTCCGACATATCAACGCGGATAACCGCGTCCTCATCGCCGAACATGGCCTCGGCCAGCGCCTTGGAAAGCTCGGTCTTGCCGACGCCTGTGGGGCCCAGGAATATGAACGAGCCTATGGGGCGCTTGGGGTCTTTGAGGCCCACTCTGCCGCGGCGGATGGCCTTTGCGACCGCCGTTACAGCCTCGTCCTGACCCACAACTCTCTTGTGCAGTATTTCCTCGAGTTTGAGCAGACGCTCGCTCTCGGTCTCCTCCAGGGTCTTTACTGGGATACCCGTCCAGAGTGACACAATCTCGGCTATCTCGTTCTCGCTAACGACCGCCTGATCGCCCGAGCTTCCCTGCGTCCAGCTTTCCTTGGTCTCGCGCAGCTTTTCGCGCAGTTCGCGCTCTTTGTCGCGCAGCTTCGCGGCTTTTTCGTATTCCTGAGTGGTGATGGCGGATTCCTTCTCAGTCTTGACCGACTCGATCTGCTCCTCAAGACTGCGCACGTCGGGCGGCGCAGTCATGTTTTTGAGCTTTAGGCGGGACGCCGCCTCGTCGACCAGGTCGATCGACTTGTCGGGCTGGAACCTGTCGGAAATATATCTGGACGACAGCGACACGGCCGCCTCCAGCGCCTTGTCGGATATCTTCACGCGGTGATGCGCCTCGTACTTGTCGCGTATGCCCTTTAGTATCTCCAGAGTTTCCTCCTGAGTGGGCTCGTCCAGCGTGATGGGCTGGAACCTGCGCTCGAGCGCCGCGTCCTTTTCGATGTGCTTTCTGTATTCGCCCAGAGTTGTGGCACCCACTATCTGTATCTCGCCTCTTGAAAGAGCGGGCTTTAGGATATTCGCCGCGTCAATGGCACCCTCTGCGGCGCCCGCGCCGATTATCGTGTGGATCTCGTCGATGAACAGGATGACCCTGCCCGACTTGCGCACCTCGTCCATCGCCTTTTTGAGGCGCTCCTCAAACTCGCCGCGGTACTTGGCGCCCGCCAGCATTGAGGACATCTCGAGGGTGACGATCCTCTTATTTCTGAGTATCTCGGGCACCTGTCCCGAGGCGATCTTCTGCGCAAGGCCCTCGGCCACGGCGGTCTTGCCCACGCCGGGCTCGCCGATAAGGCAGGGATTGTTTTTCGAGCGGCGGCTCAGCACTTGTATCACGCGCTCTATCGCGCTGTCGCGGCCGATGACCGGGTCCAGCTTGCCCTCCTTTGCCATCTGCGTAAGGTCCTTGCCGAACTTCATCAGGGTCGGGCAGTCGTCCTTTCCGCCTCTGCCTCTGCCCGGTCTGCCGCCCTGCGAATATCCGCCGTAGGACGGAGAGGGCTCCGCCTCGTCGCTGTCACTGAGCATATTCAGAATGTCGTTATAGAGCTTCTGGGGGTTGGCGTTCAGCGTGATCAGTATCTTCGCCGCAATGCTGCTGCTCTCGCGGAGCAGAGCAATGAGCAGGTGCTCGGTTCCCACATAGTTGTGGCCGAGCCTCGCGGCCTCAGCGGCGCTGCGCTCGATCACATACTTGGTCCGAGGGGTGAAGCTGGCGGGCAGCTCACTGAGCGGATGGCCGATATTCAGTATCTCATGGATAACGCCGTCAACGCTCTCCTCGGTGATGTCGTTGGACTCAAGGATCTTCGCCGCGACGCCCTCGCCCTCTTTGATGAGACCCAGCAGCATATGCTCTGTTCCCACATAGTTGTGGCCCAACTCCATAGCGCTCTCGGCCGCCAAATTTATCGCCTTTTGGGCGCTTTCCGTAAATCTGTTTTCATACATAGTGAACACATCCTTTCAAACTGTTTCATATAATCCTTTTTATTTTAAGTAGCTTTTGATTATCTCGCCGCGCTTTAGGTCGCGGGAGAACTCGTTTGCCGTGTTGTGGTTTTTCACAATATTCGCCGGCAGTATCGAATATGTGATCTCGTTGACCGTCTCGGGCTTAACGCCTTCGATTATGCCCAGCGCTATGCCGAGACGCAGGTCGGACAGGCGCTTCATCGCCTCGTCGGTCGTCATCAGCACCGCCCGCTCAAGGGTTCCCAGCGAGCGCATGACCCTATCCTCCAGACGGAACTTGTCGTTTTTGTAGAGCAAATTCCTGAGCTGTCTCTCGTTCGCGACCACCTCGGACACTATCTGCTTCAGCCTGTCGATTATGTCCTGCTCGGTCATGCCCAGCGTCAGCTGGTTGGATATCTGGAATATGTTGCCGAGGCCCTTGCTGCCCTCGCCGTATATGCCGCGGACCGTGAGGCCCAGCTGAGACAGCGTGCCCGACAGCTCGCCGAACTTTCCTGTCAGCACATAGCCGGGCAGGTGGACCATAACGGACGCCCTGAGGCCCGTGCCCGCGTTGGTAGGGCAGCAGGTCAGATAGCCGAAGTCCTTGTCAAACGCGTAGTCCAACTTTTCCTCGGCGAAGTCGTCTATCAGGTCGGCGGCGGCGTAGCACTTGTCTATCTCAAATCCCGCCTCCATGCACTGTATCCTGAGATGGTCCTCCTCGTTTATCATAATGCTGACGCGGCTGTCGGAGCTGAGTATCAGTCCGCGCCGCATGCTTCCGTCGATGAGCTGCGGGCTTATCAGATGGCACTCCGATATCGCCTGTTTTTCAACATCGCTCATGTTCGCCATGTCGATAAACTTGAGCTTCATGTCCTTGACCTTTTCGGCTCTCTCTCCGTCCTCGCGGTTCGTCAGCGCCGAGACGCATTTTTCGATTATCTCATCACGGCCCTTTTTATCTGCGGCGGCGGGGAAAGGCAGGCCTTTTATGTTCCTGGCGAGGCGCACTCTCGACGAGAGCACCACGTCGCCGTCCTTGCCGTAATCGTAATACCACATACTATTTCTCCCCCTTTATCGCCTTGATCTCGTCGCGGATCTCCGCCGCTTTTTCAAACTCCTGCTCGCGCACCGCCTTGTCGAGCCTCATCTTAAGCTTGTCGAGTCTGCGCGAGTTTTTGAGCTCGCCGCCGCCCCGCTCGGGGATCTTGCCCACATGCTCGTAGGTCCCGTGTATCTGCTTTAGCGGCCGCAGCAGCCGATCGTGGAACGCGGAGTAGCACTCGCCGCAGCCCAGCTTGCCCTTTGATACGAACTCGTCGTAGGTCATCCCGCAAAGCGGGCACTTGCTCACCGCCTTCAGTATCTCGGGGCCTGCCGAGCTCTGAGACGGCGCTCCGGCCAGACCGTAGAGAGCCGACGCCAGATTGCCCAGCCCCGCGCTCTCGTAAATCGAGCCGCCGGTTTTAAACAGACTGCCCGCCACCTTATTGGCGCACTCGGGGCAAACCCACATCATGCTCATCTTTCCGTTAATATTAAGATGCATTTCTTCAACGGCCTCGTTCTTGCCGCAAATCTGACATTTCATAAAAATCAACCTCCTTCGTCGCAAATCCCTCCGCTTGTTCGCGCTGCCGCAAGCGGCACCGCTCTCCCGCTCCGGGTTTGCTCCTCTTTCCCAAAAAGCGTTTACGCTTTTTGGGATCCCTGTGCCTTTCGGCACCTTTCAAAATCCCTCCGCTTGTTCGCGCTGCCGCAAGCGACACCGCTCTCCCGCTCCGGGTTTGCTCCTCTTTCCCAAAAAGCGTTTACGCTTTTTGGGATCCCTATGCTTGTTAAGCGACGCTCACGAGCGCGTTTTTAAGGATCCGCGCTCGCACTTGATCCTGCTCGGGCTGCTTGAGAGGCAGCGCCTTTTCGCTTATGACGCTCATTATTATCTTTGCCTCTCTCTCGCTGATCAAACCGTAGTCATAACAATTTTTGACGATCGCCTCCGCGCTGCCCGCGCCTATGCTGTTTCCCACGGAATTTATCACGTGCATCAGCTTGGCTCCGCTGCTGTCGTACGCTACGCGGCTTATGCGGATATATCCTCCGCCGCCCCTGCGGCTCTCCACAAGGTAACCCTTTTCGGGAGAAAACCGAGTGGATATGACATAGTTGATCTGAGACGGCACGCAGCTGAACCTGTCCGCCAGCTCCTTGCGCCGAAGCTCGATCTCACCCGCCTCCGCCTGCTTCAGCATGTCGTTGATAAAATCCTCTATAACATTGCTGAGTTTCACTTTTTAATCACTTCCCGACATATTATTATCAAATTTGACTTTGACTTTCTTTGACTTACAACCCTATTATAGCACGATTTTTTTATTTGTCAATAGTTTTTTCAAAAAAAGTCAAAAAATTTTTTATTCGAGAAAATCACGGATTTTCGGCACTTGCGGGACCTGAGCCGTATTTTTCGGAAATATTGGTCAGAAAATTCAGCAATATCAGAGCGAGGAAATAATAAAGGATCGACGCGAAAAATCCGGGAGTATACATCGTCTCGTATGAAAATTTCGAAAAGACGTTCGCCAAGGCGATAATAATTTTAAGGAACGGATAGACCGCGACAAAACTGAGCATCGCAGAAATATTCGGGCTCGCGCAGTAAACAGCGGCGCAGATCAGCCCCGCCACAAACACGACCATAGTGCATGGAACTACACCAATGTTGCCGACAAACGACAGCAGGGACGCGCGCCCGAAATAGTGAAGGATTATCGGCGTTATTCCTAACTGGCACGCCAGCGACACGGCCGCGGAAGTCAAAACCGCGAGGCACGCGCCGTATATGATGTTGCCCGCTCTCTCGGACGAAAATAATTTGTGTTTCCCCAAAAGCCGCGCCGCTCCCGCGCCAAGTCGCCGAATCAGCGGTTCAAGCGGCGGCATAAACAGGATCAGCGCCAACGTTGCCATGTATGACATCATAAAGCTGACGCTTGCGGTCACAAAAGGATTTATCAGACACTGGATAAGTGCCGAGGCAAAAAGAGAGGTGGGCAGATCGGGGGTTTTCTCAAACAGCCACGACGCCAGAACGATGCACGTCATAATAACTGCGCGGACGACCGACGGCGAAAAATCCGCGACCGCCATATAAAAAATCAAGATAGGCGCGGCGAAAAGCGCCCTTGTCTTTCGCCCGAAAACTCTCAGCATAAAAAACACAAAACCGCACAGAAAGCCTATATGCAGGCCCGACACCGCCGCGATGTGCATAAAGCCAGAGCCCGACATGAGCCCGTAAAACTCATCGGAAAAATCCTCGCGGCTGCCGGTCAAAATGCCTTTCATCAGCGCCGCGGCGTCGGCCTCGGGAAAGACCGTATCGCAGTAATCAAAGATCTTTTTCCGCACGGCAGCGGCAGCGCCCAAAAATCTGTCATAAGCCGTCATGCGCAGCTCCGTCTCCTCCGCCTCGGCCGCGAACATATTCAAGCAGCTGCCGCGGCTCAGGCGGTAGCGGCGGTAATCGAAACCGTCCAGATCATCGGTCGGGACCGTCAGTTTTCCTTTAAGGTAAAACCCGTCGCCACGCTCCGCCTCGGTTCCAAGCGGCATCGACACAAAAATTTTGCCGCTTGTTTTAATTTCAGCGCTGTCCGCCGTTATCGACGCGGGTCTGACCTCGGCGGTAAGGGTCTTGCCCGATCGGCTCGGCGTCGGCTCCGAGACAATGCAGCAATAAACCTCGGCGGTTTTGCCGTCTAATTCTTTTGCGGTTTTCATTTTGGCCCCGTAATATCCCGACGCGGTGCCCAGCCCCAGCAGCAGAGCCGCAAAGTATACGGCGCACAGCGCCGCCGCTCCGAACCGGGGCGTTTTTCTCAGCGCGAAAACAAAGGCGACGATGAGACACGCCGCTCCGCCGACCAAAAAACACGCAAAAAAGCGCGGCCCGCCGCTTGCGAGCCCGCCGAACACCGCCAGAGAATCGCCGACAATAAAAAGCGTCACAAAAGCGACCAGATAGC
Source organism: uncultured Monoglobus sp. (assembly GCA_947624775.1). Classification (GTDB taxonomy): domain Bacteria; phylum Bacillota; class Clostridia; order Monoglobales; family Monoglobaceae; genus Monoglobus. Next base: position 4,696 of record CANQLT010000017.1, on the reverse strand, counting down.
GGTATCTGAAAAACCGCACCCCGCGCCCAAACATCTCCATCCCGCCTTTACTTTATAATATAGTACCGCCTTATTCGGTCTTTGAGGACTCGTCAAGATTATCCAGCGCGTATTTGCAGCACTGCAACACAAGATAATTAAACGATATATTATTTTTTGCCGCGTACATGCTGAGCTCGTCAAAAAGCTTTTCGGTAAATCTTATCGTCCTTGAGATATTGGCATTTTGAAATTCGTTATCTATTTTAAACATAACCGCACCTCGCTTAATTATTTTTTGTATTGCAAAGCCTTGGCTGTTGCCATGATCACGCTTAAATCTTTATCATCCAATGTGTCAAGAACCGCGTCCACCCTGTCTCGCAGTTCCGATTTGTTATCCTGCGCCTCAGGATAAAAATACTTGTCCACCGATAAATTCAGTTCGGTTATAATATCATAAAAAATTTGCAGACTCGGGTGCTGACCGTTGTTTTCGATCGACGCGATGTATCTCGGCGAAATATATACCAGATCCGCCAATCCGTTTCTGGACAGACCCCGATCACATCTCGCCGCTTTTATCGCTTTTCCGATCGGTTTAAAATCAAACTTTTTTCTGTTCATAATTATTTCACCCTATTACATTGTACAATTCATATTTTGTTTTATATATGATTTACTAATTCATATACATAATGTAAATACTTCATAACAATCAATTGGCGATATTTTAATATTAGGAATAATTTTAAGACAGAAAATTGGTCTTATTTGGTAGTTTTTCTTGACAATGTTTCAATAAAATGGTAAAATAAATTTTAGGCGAAATTAAATAAAAATTTTTCCAAAAGGAGCTTATGTTTTATGAAAAAAATGAAAAAGTTACTGGCAATTCTGGCCGCTTCCGCTCTCACGGTTATGTCTCTGGCGGGCTGCGGCGGCACCACCGGAGGAACCACAAGCGGCACATCGGGCGACAGCGCCGAATCCAAGGCCGATTCCGCCGAGAGCTACAGCATCGGTCTCATTCAGCTGGTCCAGCACGAGGCTCTCGACAAGGCGACCGAGGGATTTATGGACACTCTTAAGGACAAGCTGGGCGACAAGGTTGAGTTCGATCTTCAGAACGCGGCCGGCGACAGCGCGACATGCGCCACTATCGCCAATCAGCAGGTTTCCTCAAACGTTGACCTGATCTTTGCCAACGCGACTCCCGCGCTTCAGGCAGCGGCGGCCGCCACAGACTCGATCCCGATCGTGGGCACATCCATCACAGACTACGCCACGGCTCTCGATATCGACGACTGGACGGGCACGACCGGCAGAAATATCACGGGCACAGCCGATCTGGCGCCTCTGGAGGAACAGGCGGCTATGTTCAAAGAGCTTTTGCCCGACGCGAAAAACATCGGTCTGCTCTACTGCTCAAACGAGGCCAACTCGAAGTATCAGATCGACATCGTCGCGGCTGAGCTCGCAAAGCTGGGCTACACCACGACCGAGTATCCTTTCGCGGACTCCAATGACATCGCGGCGGTAACCACAACGGCATGCGGCAGCGCGGACGCGCTCTATATCCCCACAGACAACACGGTTGCGGCCAACGGCGAGATCGTCGCTAACATCGCGGTTCCCGCAAACATTCCGGTTATCGCCGGTGAGGAGGGCATCTGCAGAGCCTGCGGCATCGCCACTCTCTCTATCTCTTACTACAACCTTGGTCAGGCCGCGGGCGAGATGGCTTATGACATACTTGTAAACGGCAAGGATCCCGCCGAGATGGAGATCAGATACGCCGAGGATCTCACAAAGATGTATTCACCCGAGCGCGCCGAGGCGCTGGGAATCACGATCCCCGATGATTACGAGGCTCTGGCCGAGGAAGCCGCCGAATAATCAAAATCAAACCGAATACGGATTTGCAATGGGGCGGAACCGCCTCATTGCAAATTTCTTTGCTAAACACAAACGGAAGGATGATATAAATGCTAAGTATTTTTGCCCCCATGCCGGGCGCGATAGCGCAGGGCATAATCTGGGGCATTATGGCGATGGGCGTTTACATAACGTTCAGGATACTGGATGTCGCCGACCTTACGGTCGACGGCACCATGGCCACGGGCGGCGCGACGCTGGTTGTCTGCGTGACCGGAGGCATGAACGTGTGGCTCGCTCTGCTTATCGCCTTTATCGCGGGCTGTCTGGCGGGTCTGATAACCGGAATTTTCCACACCAAGTTCGGCATACCGGCCATACTCGCGGGTATTCTGACCCAGTTTATTCTGTACTCGGTAAACCTGCGCATCATGTCCCAGAAGGCGAACCTGCCGCTCTCAGTCGAAAAGTATGACCTCATGATCTCTCTGCGCAACATTTCCGGCGCGATACTCACGGGCGCAATATTCGTTGTCGTTATCATCGCGGTCATGTACTGGTTCTTCGGCACCGAGCTGGGCCACTCGCTGCGCGCCACGGGCTGCAACCAGAAAATGGCGAGAGCCAACGGAATCAACACCGAGACCAACAAGATAATCGGCCTTGTGCTGTCAAACGGCCTGGTCGCTCTGTCGGGCGCGCTGCTGGCGCAGTATCAGGGCTTCGCCGACATCAACATGGGCCGCGGCGCGATCGTTATCGGCCTTGCGGCGGTCATTATCGGCGAGGTGCTGCTGAGCCGGATATTCAAGAACTTCGCGCTGAAGCTTCTGGCGGCGGTCATCGGCGGCATAATATATTATATGGTTATCACCCTTATTCTCCAAACGGGTCTTGACGCCAACGACCTGAAGATGCTGTCGGCTCTGGTTGTCGCGGTATTCCTGGGCGTGCCGTATTGGAAACGCAAAATAGCCGAAAGAAAAACGGATAAGGAGGCGGCGCAGGATGCTTAAAGTAACAAATATCCACAAGACGTTCAACAAGGGCACCGTCAACGAGAAACAGGCTTTGCGCGGCGTTGACCTGACACTTAACGAAGGCGACTTCGTGACGATAATCGGCGGCAACGGCGCAGGAAAATCCACGCTGCTCAACAGCATTTGCGGCGTGTTCCGCGTGGACCGCGGCAGCATCGTTATCGACGGAGCAGACGTGACGCGCCTGCCGGAGCACAAGCGCGCCAAGTACCTCGGCCGCGTGTTCCAGGACCCGATGATGGGCACCGCCGCGGACATGTGGATCGAGGAAAACATGTCGATCGCCTATCGCAGAGGAAAATCCCACGGCCTTAAATGGGCGATAACCAACAAGGAGCGCAAGGTATACAAAGAGATGCTGTCCCACCTGGGCCTCGGCCTTGAGTACAGGCTGTCCACCAAGGTCGGACTGCTGTCGGGCGGCCAGCGCCAGGCGCTGACGCTTCTGATGGCGGTAATGCAGAAGCCCAAGCTGCTGCTGCTCGACGAGCACACGGCGGCCCTCGATCCCAAGACCGCGGCGACCGTGCTGGAGCTTTCGGACAAGTTTATCCGCGAGGAAGACCTGACCGCGATGATGATAACCCACAACATGAAGGACGCCATAACCCACGGCAACAAGCTTATCATGATGCACGAAGGCAGGATAATTTACAGCGCCGAAGGCGACGAGAAAAAGTCGCTCACGGTCGACGACCTGCTAAAAAAATTCGCCGACATCAGCGGCGAGGAATTCGCCAACGACAGAGCGCTTTTAAACTAAACACCCCGCGGGAATAGCCAAAGCCTATTCCCGCGCTTTTTGTTTTGGAATATAATATTTATTTCTTGACATACGTAATATTACGTGTTAAAATAAATTCGAGGTGGGAATATGACCAAACGTGAACTTGAACGTATTTTAAAAAAGGCGGGTTGGCAAATTATCAGCGGCGCTAACCATGACATGGCGGTAAAACCCGGAACAAGCACAAAAATTCCGATTCCGAGACATAAAGGTGATATTCCTGTCGAAACGGCCAATAATATTTTAAAGGACGCAGGTTTAAAATAATTTTGAGGTGATTTTATGAAATATGTATATCCTGTTATATTCACTCAAGAGGACAACAAATATTTGGTGTCTGTGCCCGACCTGTCTGGCTGTCACACATTCGGTGATGATTTGTCGGACGCGATCGAAATGGCGCGCGACGCAATGGCAATGTGGCTTTGTATAGCCGAGGACAACAAAGAAAAGATCCCGACGCCTTCGATCAATTTGAAGTCGGACAGCGGAATAGTCAGCCTTATAGACATAGACACGGAAGCTTACAGAAAAAAGACCGACAGCCGCGCCGTGAAAAAGACGCTGTCTCTGCCCAGCTGGCTTAACACAAGGGCGGAACTTGAAGGCATCAACTTCTCCGCGGTTTTGCAGGAAGCGCTAAAAGAACGCCTTTCACACCGCGCTTGAAAAACAACAAAATTTGATTTAACAGAGGTACGGCCGTGCCTCTGTTTTTTTATATTTTTCAATTCCGCATTGACCTTTAATGTCGGCTTTGACAAGCGTATATAAAACAGTATGTCTTGTTGTATTTTCAATAAAAGCTATAACTGCGACAAGGTATATCTGTTCGGCAACATGCAAGGTGAGTGGGGGACGCCGCCCTCGGCGTCCCGGCTCTCCTCCTTTTAAGGGAGAGAGCCGCCAACGTAGAGACTAGAAAATAGGGACTTGGCGAAAGTTGTATAATAAAAGTGGACACGCAAAAAAGAGAATGATATAATTAAATCAAGGAGCGTGTTAAAATGAG
>CANQLT010000016.1 GCA_947624775.1 uncultured Monoglobus sp. | reverse complement strand
TATATTGACGAACACGGCATACGTCAGGCGTTCGTCGCTCAGAAGTGCGGAATATCCGTGACAACATTTAACGCAATAATGAACGGACGCAGAAAGATGTACGCCGAGGATCTGAGGGCTATATGCTATGCCTTAGAGGTAAGCCCCGAAGAATTTATAGAATACAGATGTGAAAAAAATAATTAATACATATAAAGGAGAGAGAAAATGATGAAGAAATTGATTGCTGTTTTAACAATGCTTGCTGTTTGCGTTAGCTCATCGGCATATGCGGCAGTCGGCGATGTTGCGGGCAAAGTGGTATACACGGATATTTCGGCTTATATAAATCATTATCCTATACCCGCGTATGCCTATGACGGCGGAATGGTGGTTGTCGCGGAAGATTTGCAAAATTATGGATTTGATGTTGCTTATGATGATGTGTCCAGAAGTTTGGCGATTGTTCCGAACCGCGAAAAGTCTATTGTCGGAATGGGAACGGTCTATAAGAACGGCGGCAGGGCAAATATGCGTTTTGCCGACGCTTTATACAGTGACATAAACGTATATTTTAACGGAACGTGGATCAATTCGTGCGCTATCAACGGATATACTATGGTAAAGCTCGAAGATCTGGCAAGTGATTACGCGGGAACTTCTTTCACATGGGATAACAACACGCGTAGCGCCAAGCTGTGGATAGATTGGGCGCCGATAACGGAATATTCTCAGCTTACGGACACGTCTTGTTTTGCAGGCGGCTCAGGCTATTCGGCGGCGTATATCAAATCAATTTTGGGAGAACCCGAATCTGTAGGCAAAGAAAGCCTGCAAGGCGCTGACGGTATGTATGTTCAGAATTGGAATTATCCTTCAAAAGGAATGAAATTTGTAATGGCGCGCGCAAGTAAAAATAAAAAACAGGTATCAGCTTCTTTGACGATCAGCGCGCCGAGCGTGTTTACGGCATACGCGGGAATAGGAATAGGCAGCACAAGAAATGAGGTTTTAAGCAGATGCGGAAACAGCATTAATTATGAGGATTCAAGGATTACATATAATGACGATTATGTAATAGGCTCAATTTATGGCGGAACGATAATCAAATTTAATCACGATACGGTCTGTGAAATATTTATCGGAGCCGCCGCCGAATAACTTTGATAAGGAGAAAAGATTATGAAAAAAAGCAAAAGATTTATAACAATTATATTGGCGATTGTGGTTATGGCAATATATGCGGTTCCCGCCGCGAACGCGGAGGAAATACCGCCGTATGATTACAGCAGTTTTCAGGGTAAATGGGATTGGGATTTGTCTGTTCCGCTGGCAGAAGATCAAAGTAATTGGTATACTTACGACGAAGCGTGGGTTGATATAAGCAGAATTTCCGAAAATAAGGCAACGCTTGAATTCTATCATCAAAAAGGCGGTATGCATTTATATGAATATGATAAATGCGAGGGAACGATTTCGGGAAATACGATAACCGCAACCACGCACGCGCGCAAGGGCAACGGTCCCGCTTTGGCTCAGTTTACGCTGACGCTGATTCTTGGTGATAATTATATTTGGCTTGAGTCGTATAATAATACCGAAAACGGAGTTGCGTTCAGCGGAAAGTTTATATCAAAAACGGCAGTTCCCCGAAAAGCAGAAACAGAAAACTACTCGGTCATATTAAACGGCGCCAAATTGGATTTTGATCAGCCGCCCGTGATGTACGGCGACAGAATTCTGGTACCTCTCAGAAAGATAGCAGAAGAACTCGGAGCAGATGTTTATTATGATTCGGATGTACGTATGTGCGAAACATATATTACCGTAAAGAAAGATAATTTAGTATTGACTTTGGAAAAATCTTATCCATATTTTAATAATATTTGGCGGTATGATATATTTGATAATTCTTATGTAAGGACTGACGAGAATTTTGTGTGGAAGGAAAGCGATATATCGCCAATGATAATAAATAACAGAACTCTTGTTCCTTTAAGATTGGTAAGCGAGGCTTTGAACGCGGATGTACAGTGGAACGATACGGAACAAACCGTATATATAACAAGCAATTCTACGGGAAATAGCCGAAACGACAGCGCCGAAGCTGACAAATTTACTTTCGAAAAGGCACAAAAAATGTTGGGTATAGAGAACACATCGGTTTTTTTAACAAAAGATATTTTGTGTTTTCCCGGTTTTGACGCAAAATGAAAATATTGGTTATTCTATGATAAAATGAACGAAAATACGGAGTATGCAGACCTTTATAAGATTTATTCCGACGGCACAACCGAGTATATAGACACAAGAAAAATTGAATGGCGCTCTAAACTTGGACGCGTTATATCTTAAAGAAAAATAATTATTTATACTAAAGAAAGGATTTTGATTATGAAAAAAATAGTATCATTACTTCTGATATTAACCATGTGCTTAAGCATGACGGCAGCCTTTGCCGACGTGCCTCAAGCTCCTCAAAAGAATTATCCTCAGAACTTTTGGGATGTGCCTAAAGACTATTGGGCGTTTCCTTACATAGCCGAGCTTACGGACAGAGGCGCAATAAACGGTAATGAGGACGGCTCTTTCAGACCCGACAATACCGTTACAAGGGCGGAGTGGGCTAAAATCATGGTGCTTGCAGCGGGTCTTAACCCGAGTGACAACAATGTTTATTATAAAGATATGGCAGACCATTGGGCAAATATATATGTCAACACGGCAAAAGACTATCTTGCCGCTTATACGGACGGAACATTCAAGCCCGATCAGGCTGCGGTCAGAGAAGATGTTACCGTAAGCATGGTCAAGCTGAAAGGCTATGATATAACTAATGTTGACTATTCATATTTAAGTCAATTTACCGATCCCGATTCGGTATCGAGCGACCTCAAAAAATATATTACCGTCGCTGTTGAAAAAGGCTTGATAAACGGATTTGAAGATAACACATTCAGAGGACAGGCGACGCTTACAAGAGCGGAAGCGGCTACTATATTATGGAGAGCCTTTCAATACGGCAATGACAATAAAGTCGTGGACGCAGCTCCTTCGCAAACACAAAATATACCGCATGCTTCAAGCAATAATAACTTATCGCCGACAGCGATACCATCAAAGCCCGATACCGTCTCAAAACCTAAAAATACGCCCAAGCCTGAAACAGATCAATTACAGTCAGAGGCGATGTCAACTCCCGAACCCGCGAAGAAGCCCTATATGATTGATACGGTAGTCGATGCGGATGTTAAAGACACTTTTAATTACGCCCAGGACAGAAACGGAAATATCTATTATGTGGAGGGTGAAAAGATTTATTATGTGAACACAGCCTCAACAAGTAAAGAAGAAATTTTCGATACTTCAAATTTGATAATTGACAATGATGAAATGACATTATCCGATTTTGAAATAAACAGTATATGCTATGATGATTATGAAAATAGGTTACTAATATACGGAAAATATCGGAATATAAATGCTGTTGACAAGAGTGATAGCTATTATTTGTATGAAATCAAGGACGGAATGGCAAATCTTATCACTGATAGTATAAATCTTTCAAATCCTATAGTAGGAGTACTCAGTAACGGAGATTATGTATTCAAAAATTATATAATTGACCATAACACATTTAAAGAAAATCAATTTGGTGGCTGGATTGATTATGGATTTTATGAATCGGGTAATAGCATTTACTTCTATAACAGCTTGTCTTTTATAGAGTATGATTTTGTTGAGAATAAAGAGTTATGGAGCAATCCTTACTTGAATGCGAGTGGAATAACGAACGATAAAATTGTAATAAGCTTCAGATTCAACGGAGATGAAATTAATGAATCCAATATAAGCATATTAAATTTCAAGGGTAAAGAATTAAATAAAATAACACGCGAAGATTATGAAGTATCAGACAGAAAAAAGGTTGATTTTTTTAATTCGATATTAAGCAAGCTGATAATTACATCTAACGATGATATCATCTTCTATGATACATCAGCTAAAGCGTTCAGAATAATAAGTAAAAATAATTAAGACAGAATTTTATTCAATACAATAATAAAGAAAAAGGTATCTCTTATAATAGGGATACCTTTTATCTCATCAAGATCGGAGTGATATCAATGAAGATATTAATAGAGGATAAGAAATTACTGTATTCAAAAAATAAAGTTAGGACTATTAATGATGAAATTGACAGAATAATACATTTATTGTATGAAATAAAATCTATAGTCGGTAATAAAGAACAATGTAAAAAATTAATTTTGGCTCGAATTATATTAAATTCATTAATAGACGATTTAAGAAAAAATTATTAATATGAGATAATAAAGTATTTTAGCAAGGAGAATATAACTTATGAAAATTTTAGATGAAGAAATAGAATTTCTGACAGATGATAAAGTAGCTGATATGATAGAGGACTGTAAGACAATAGAAGATGTAAAGGTTATACTGATGATATTATTGTTATCGGAACCCGGAGGCTCATACAATCAACGCTTAAAAGACATGAAAAACAGATTTATATAATTATAAGATTAAACAGTTGTTTTCGTTTATAATAATCTTTCTTATGATTCGGTATCATATGCAATAAAAAAACAGGGATTTTTTTAATAAAATATTAAAGAAACCGGTTGACACGATTTCATTTATATCTTATAATATAATCACACAGTAAATTTTGGAGGGTTTCAAATGATTTACGGATATGCAAGATGTTCAACTAATGAAGAATTGCAGGATATTAATCGTCAGAAACGTGAGCTTAAAGAATTGGGCGCAGCCGATGAAACGATTTATTTTGAGTATGAGAGAGGAACAAAGACAGATAGACCCGAATTTAATAAGCTGCTGAACACAGTACATCGTGGAGACACAATAGTGACAACCGAAGTGTCGAGATTGACACGCTCAACAAAGCAGTTGTGTGATATAATACAGTTAATAAACGACAAGGGCTTGAAATTAGTTATAAAAGGCTCTGTCACTATCGACTGCTCGGAAGGCGATATAGACCCGATGACAAAATCATTTTTGCAAATGGCGGGAGTTTTCGCCGAGCTTGAAAGAAATCTGATCAGCGCAAGAGTAAAGAGCGGACTTGAGAACGCAAAAGCAAAGGGTTCTGTGTTAGGCAGACCGAGAACAAGCAAAGACGATATCCCGAAGATATTTTATAAATATTATCCGCAATATAAAGAAGGCAAGCTGAATAAAGCCGCATTTGCCAGAGTATGCGGATTAAGCTACCCGACGATATATAAATATTTGGATTTGGTAGAAGGATAATATATTACACATAATTTATACAACATTGATTACAATTCTATTATCAAATAAGAGGTAACATTATGGCAAAAAAACGCGGAAACGGAGAGGGCTGCATTCGTCAAACCAAAGAAGGCTACTGGGAAGCTCGCATTATGATAGGTTATAATGAAAAGGGCAAACCCAAATATAAGACATTCAGTTCAAAAACTCGCAATGAAGTAACAAGAAAATTGAATGATTATAAAGCAAATAAAAAGGCGTTGACACCCGAAATTGTATGTAAATATACAGTTGAACAATGGCTCAATAAGTGGTTAGATACATACGTGGTTCAAAATGTCAAGACTTCTACAAGAATAGCTTATGAAGGAATAGTTAAAAATCAATTAATTCCTTACATCGGGCGCATAAAATTGACGAAACTAAAAAAGACAGATATAGAGCAGATGTATAATACTTTACTGATAAGCGGCAGAGCAGACGGAAAAGGCGGTTTGAGTGTTAAGACAATAAACAATATAAGAGTTTGCTTGCATAAGGCATTACAAACAGCTTTAGAAAATGAGTATATATTACAGAATCCCGCTTCAATAGCTAAAGTGCCTACATTAAAAAGCACAAATACCGAAAAGAAAGAAATTGAGATATTGTCCAAAGAAGAACAAAAGGCTTTGATGAAAGTATGTGATAACTCTCCCTACGGTATGGGAATTTTTACAGCTTTACATACAGGAGTAAGATTAGGCGAATTACTCGGCATTATGTGGAAAGACGTTGATTTTAATAAGAAAACAATCAATATTTCAAGACAAGTAAACAGGCTGCATGATTATAGTCCTAACGCAACAGCCAAAACAAGATTAGGTATTCAAGAAGATACAAAAACAAGAACATCAACAAGAGTAATAAGCATTAGTGATAATCTATTGGAACGTCTGATTCAATATAAAGAAGAACAAGATAAAAATATAAAAAAGTGGGGTTCTGCTTATCAGAATTTAGATATGGTATTTGCTCGTGAAGACGGATATTATATTGATCCCGTTTATTTTAGAGAGCGATATCAAAGATTATTAGAAAAAGCTGGAATATCCCGTCATACCTTTCATGCTCTTCGACATACTTTCGCTACCCGAGCATTGGAAGCAGGCGTGCCTGTTAAAGTTGTGAGCAAGATTTTAGGTCACGCAAGCGTTCAAATCACGATGGACACATATATGCACGTTCTGCCCGAACTTCAAAACGAAGAAATGAACAGAATAGCGGAATATATGAGTATGTAAATTTAAAAGAATAAAAAACAGCTTTTCAGCTTTATTTTATCCCTTTTTATATTATTTCATTTTATCGTCATTATAAGGAAAATTATAAGGAAAAATTAAAATTAAGATAAATTTTTGATGATAAATTTAAAAAATAAAGTCTTAAATTTTTGAAATTCCTTATAAAATACTTATAATAATCAGACCGATAATTTTAGATTTTAAAAATTAATAAAGGCATTAGAAAACCCCGTAAGCTCGCGGCTTGCGGGGTTTGGTGGAGCATAGGGGATTCGAACCCCTGACCCCAACACTGCCAGTGTTGTGCGCTCCCAGCTGCGCTAATGCCCCGTATATAAAAAATGTGGTTGCGGGGGAGGGATTTGAACCCCCGACCTTTGGGTTATGAGCCCAACGAGCTACCGAACTGCTCCACCCCGCGATATATCTGGTGCCGGAGACCGGAATCGAACCGGTACGGGAAATTAATCCCACGGGATTTTAAGTCCCGGGCGTCTGCCAGTTCCGCCACTCCGGCGCATGTTACCAACACAGCTTTAATATTATAACACTCAAAAAGCCCATTGTCAAGGGATTTTTTGAATTTATTTATAAAATTTTGAATAATGAATTGTAACGGATTTTTAACTTGATAAAAACTTTATATTGTGATATTATTTTTATAAGATGTTTAATAATTTAATAAACGGCGGTGTAAAGCGGTACAGCCTCCGAATTTCATATAGGTGAATGCTTATATGAAACATAAAGGAGGTATTGCTTATGAAGAAAGTATTAAAAACATTATTTATAATGTTTATCATACTTATTCTGTTCGCAATTTTTCCGAACAAAGTAATATAACCGCTTCACTTTCCCAATAGCGGTTATATTATAACCCAAAATTTGGAGCTATACCGCGTTTGCGGTGCCGTTTTGTTAAGTTAATTATAACATCTTATCCCCCTTTTTGTCAAGGGGGATTTTAATTTATATTAAGATTTATATTTATTTATTATTTAAATATTTTGTCGAAATTTGTTTTAAAGTTTTTGTTTACTTATGTTGCGGGCTGTGATATAATAAGAATTGCCAAATTATTTTACAATTATCATATATAGCCACGGCATATGCATTTTTGCATTGTCAAAAATGCGTGCTCAATTTTAGCATATGACGTGGTATGTATAAAATAAATAATTTGGCGATTATGAGCATAGCGTTTTTGGGCGCGGCGCTATGCTTCGCGCCTTTTTATTTTACTTAAATTTACGGAGGTATTATTTATGATCGTCAAAATTGATTCTATAGGAAGGATAACCGTTCCCAAAAAATATAGGGAGGAGTTTAACTTAAAGCCTGATTCCGAGGCCAATATGCTGCCGCTGCCCGACGGGATCGGAGTGTCGCTGTTCAGGCTTACGCCGAGATGCGCCAACTGCGGAGAAGAGAAAGGGATTAAAAAATTTGATAATATATTGCTGTGTGAGAATTGCAGGAAGGTTTTGAGATATGCAATAATGTAGGGACTAGACCACCACCTCAGTCAACATAGTGATTAGAGATTAGCGAATAGACTACCCCTCTCAGTCAGCTTCGCTGACAGCATTAAGGAAGCTCTTGGTCAAAATTGCAAGCAATTTTGAAAGATAGCTTTGGACCCGCAAGCAAGCTTGCTGATTATCCCCAAGGGGCGAGCCTGACTTAAGACGCGGAAATATGCAAACGATTTTTTTCAAATTTATATCCGCGTAATCACTATTCGCTAATTACTAATCACTACGTTGGCAGCTCCCCCTCCTAAAGGAAGGGGAGCCTTATATATATAATATATATTTTATTTATTTTTGTTGTTGGAGTTGTTGTTGGGGCGGTGGGAAATGTATAAAACTTGGTTTGGTCTAATTTTAACTTAAATTTAAAGGGTTTATAACGGGTTTGTAAATTAAATTTAATATTAACATTTTATACCTGTTTTGAGTGATTGGAAAATTTTCCACATGTTATAAACAGTTTATTAACGGTTAAAGTGTTAATATTTGTTTCTTAAAAAGTCTGTGATTATAAAAGCCGTCCAGATCGTGCCGAGGGCGCCCATCACGAAGTACAGATTTTTGACTAAGTACGAAAAGCCGAGGCGGGACAGAGGAAGAAGAGCGGCGAAAATTATTATTGAGTAAAGACCGCGCTTCAGGGCGGAATCGGGTTTAAAATATGAAAGTATTCCGTAGCCTTCGGACACGGCGGTGGTGAATATAGAGAACATGAGGCAGAGGGAATAGATGTTCTCAAAATTGTTATTTACAGTTCCTGCCAGTTTTTTTAACGGGAAACTTTCGTACCACAGAGTTTTGAAGTTTAATTTAACGGCCAGCCATACAAGAAAAATCAGAAGGCCTATAATAAATCCTGCGGCTGCCGAGCCGATAATTATATTCTTTTTTGACTTTATTGTTTTTGAAAGGGGAGACAGCACCGACGCGGCGGTCAAAGTGTTATAGCTCACATAAAAAACGGACATAAGTAATATGTTTCGGTCAAAGCCCATAAAAAAATCTCTCGGATTAAAGGCGGGGCTGTAAATTTTTGAAAGTATGGAAAAAAGGCATATTACGGTGACGGTCAAAATAATTATTGGGACAAGTATTATATTTACAGCCGCTATGCCTCTTATATCAAAAATAAATACCGCGGCACATAAAAGCGCCAATATGATCGAACCCGAGAGTTTGGTTATTTCAAATTTTTCGCTTATTATCTCTCCGAAGGAGGAGAGCATCACAATAAGTCCGACGGCGAGATCGGCGAAAATGAGTGCCAGAAACAGCTTTTGGAGTATTTTTGAATATGAAAAGGTGTGGCATACATAGTCTTTTATATTATATAAACTGTATTCGGCTGATCTTTTAAGTATAATATAGCAGATAAAAGCGAACAGCAGCGACGCAAAAATAATTCCGCCGTAGTCGGAATTTGAGCAGAAATTGAAATATTCGCATATTTCGCGTCCCGAAGCGAAGCCCGCGCCGATTATCAATCCTATGTAAACAAAAATTATTTTTAAGCTGTCCATCTGATTTACCTCATTATATTGTGTGTTTTGATTTATATGTTACTATATATTGAGGACAAGTTTTTTATGTTAATTTTATTCAAAATTTTTCTAAAAAAATTGTTGACAACTTGAAAAAAATGTGTTAGTATAGATATTGCCTCTTTGGAGGCTTTATTTGTGTTTTAGAATTTGAGGTGAAATTATGCAAACAAAGATTACGCTGGCTTGCACCGAGTGCAAACAGAGAAATTACGACACTACTAAAAACAAGCAGAACTGCCCCGACAGAATTGAAATGAAGAAATATTGCAGATTCTGCAGAAAGCACACTGTTCACAGGGAAACGAAGTAATTATTGAGGTGTAGAAAATGGAAAAAACAAAAATGAGCTTTTTTCAGAGAATAGCAAAATATGTGAGAGAAGTTAAAGCCGAGATGAAAAAGGTCGTATGGCCCACTTTCAAAAAGATACGGCAGAACACTCTTGTTGTTATGCTCTATGTTCTTATTGTCGGCATAGTTATCTGGGTTTTGGACGCTCTGTTTACATGGGGAATATCGTTTATAATCAACAGATAAAAGTAAGGTGATATTTTATGGCAGACAATAAAGCTAAATGGTATGTCGCCCATACTTATTCGGGATATGAGAACAAGGTAATGGACGATATTTTAAAGACCGTTGAGAACCGCGGTATGGAGGATGTTATCCAGGATGTCAAGGTGCCGATGGAAGAGGTAATTGAGATCAAGGATAACAAGAAAAAGGTTACCGAGCGCAAGATCTTTCCCAGCTATGTTATGGTAAAGATGATAATGAACGACCAGAGCTGGTACGTGGTGCGCAACTGCCGCGGAGTGACGGGATTTGTCGGCCCGGGTTCAAAGCCCGTGGCGCTCACTGACGAGGAGATTGAAAAAATGGGTCTTGAACATAAGACCGTTAAGCTCGACTTTGAGGTGGGAGACAGCATCAGGGTTAAGTACGGAGCTCTCGAGGGATTTTTGGGAGTTATCAACGAAATCAACCTTGAAAAGAAAAAGGTTAAGGTCAAGGTTTCGATGTTCGGCAGAGACACCGACGTTGAGCTTGAGTTTAATCAGATAGAATCAATTGCATAAATTTGTTACCCACACGGATATTTTTCCGTTTATATATGCCTGATTTTATCAGGCCTGTGGGAGGGCGTATGCCCGATAATACCACAAATGTAACCTCTAATTATACTTAATGATTAGGGCTTGCAAAAGTGTACAAGGAGGTGTATTCACATGGCACAGAAAATCACAGGTTATATTAAGCTGCAAATTCCTGCGGGACAGGCTACACCGGCTCCCCCTGTTGGTCCGGCTCTCGGTCAGCACGGCGTGAATATTATGGAGTTCACAAAGCAGTTTAATGAAAAAACAAGAGCCGATATGGGTACTATTATACCGGTAGTTATAACGGTATATCAGGACAGATCGTTCTCTTTCATCACCAAAACTCCGCCGGCTCCGGTTCTTATTAAGAAGGCCTGCGGCATTGACAAGGGTTCGGGAGTTCCCAACAAGACCAAGGTGGCTCAGATATCGAAAGAAGCTCTTAAGGAGATCGCCGAGAAAAAGATGCCCGATCTGAACGCGGCGTCGGTTGAAGCGGCAATGTCCATGATAGCCGGAACTGCCCGCTCGATGGGTATAACGGTAGCGGAGTAAGCTTATTAGTAAAGTGGGAGGAATTTTTAATTCTGCATAACCACGAAGGAGGATTTATTTTATGAAGAAAGGTAAAAAATATCAGGACGCGGCAAAGCTTATTGAAAAGGGCAAGCTGTATGATCCCGATGAGGCGCTTAAGCTGGTTTGCAAGACGGCTACCGCTAAATTTGATGAGACTATCGAGCTTCACGCGAAGCTGGGCGTTGACTCAAGACATGCGGATCAGCAGGTAAGAGGAGCGGTTGTTCTCCCAAACGGAACAGGTAAGGATATTAAGGTCCTCGTGTTCGCCCGCGACGATAAGGCCGAGGCCGCAAAAGCGGCAGGTGCCGATTTTGTAGGAGCCGAGGATATGGCTCAAAAGATCCAAACGGAAAACTGGTTCGGTTTCGATGTTGCCATCGCAAGCCCCGACATGATGGGCGTTGTCGGCAGGATCGGTAGAATACTCGGTCCTAAAGGACTTATGCCTAACCCCAAGGCCGGAACTGTTACTCCCGATGTGGCGAAAGCCGTTCAGGAGGCTAAAGCCGGTAAGATCGAGTACAGACTGGATAAGGCGAATATTATCCACTGTCCCATAGGCAAGGCTTCATTCGGCCCCGATAAGCTCAAGGAAAACTTTAAGGTTCTGATGAGCGCTATCATAAAGGCGAAGCCCGCGGCGGCAAAAGGTGTTTATTTAAGATCGGTAACCATCGCATCGACAATGGGCCCCGGCGTTAAAATTGCCGCTAACAGATTAGAAGCTTAGTATTGACAAATAATAATTTTTGTGTTAAAATAATTATTTGTTAAGATATTTTTCCGCAGACAGCAGGCGGCGAGGTTGCGAAAGCGGCATGAGCCGTAAGTCCTGCCGAGGATGATATATATTATTGTTATACGCGTAATATTATCCCTCGTTTTGTTTGCGAGGGATTTTTTACGGAAGGAGGATATAAATTCATGCCAAGCGCAAAAATATTGGAAAACAAAAAAGCAATGGTTCAAAAGCTGGTTGAGAGACTGAATAATTCTCAGGCGGGCGTGCTCGCGGATTACAGAGGTCTCACGGTCGATCAGGATACCGAACTCAGACGCAAGCTTCGCGAGGCGAATGTTGAATATACGGTAATCAAAAACAGTATTATACATTTTGCGGTAAAAGAAGCGGGACTTGAGGGACTTGACAGCATTTTGGAAGGCCCCACGGCTCTCGCCACATGCAGCGACGATGTTGTGTCACCCGCGAAGGTTCTTTGCGATTTTGCAAAGAAGAACGATCAGCTTGAGATTAAGGGCGGCTTTGTGGAAGGCGAAGTTATTTCGATTGATGAAGTAAAGAAATACGCTTCTATCCCCTCAAAGGATGTTCTTATTTCCAAGATGATGGGATCAATGCTCTCGCCTATCGGCGCTCTTGCCCGCGCTCTGCAGGCTATGGCCGACAAGGCATCCGAAGCCGGCGTTGAGAATATGACGGATATCGTTGCTCCCGCTGAAGAAGCGGCAGCGGAGGAAGAGCCCGCGGCCGAAGCGGCTCCCGCGGCGGAAGAAGCACCTGCCGCCGAATAAACGGCACCTGCCCTGAATCTAGAAGGGCACAAAAAATTTGAAAAGTAATCTTAAAATTTAAAAAAATGGAGGATAAAAAAATGGCAGATATAACAAAAATTCTTGATGAAATCAAAGAGTTAACTCTGGTTGAGGTTAATGATCTGGTAAAGGCTCTGGAAGATGAGTTCGGCGTAAGCGCTGCTGCTCCCGTTATGATGGCAGGCGGCGGTGCTGAAGGCGGCGCGGCTGAGGCTGAGCAGACAGAATTCGATGTAATTCTGGCAGGCGCGGGCGCTCAGAAGATCAAGGTTATCAAGGTTGTCCGCGAGATCACAAGTCTTGGTCTGGCTGACGCCAAGAAGCTGGTTGACGGCGCTCCCAATCCCGTTAAGGAAGGCGTTTCCAAGGAAGAGGCCGAGGAGATCAAGACCAAGCTCGAAGAGGTTGGCGCACAGGTTGAACTCAAATAAGTTTGATTTAAAAAAAACGGGGTTGCACAGCGCAGCCCCGTTTTTATAACGGTTATTGGAGGTTGTTATGAAAATTGTTATACAGCGGGTTTTGAATTCATCGGTTGAAGTCGAAAATAAAATTGTGGGAAAAATAGGCAGAGGTTTTTTGATCCTGCTCGGAATTTCAAATAACGATACCAAAGAAAAGATTGAAAAAGCCGCGCAAAAAATTTCAAGGCTCAGAATTTTTTCGGACGAAAATGGAAAGACAAATCTTTCTATAAACGATATAGGAGGAGAAATTCTGGTCGTATCGCAATTTACACTCTATGCCGACTGCCGAAAGGGCAACCGCCCCGGCTTTATAAATGCGGGCGCTCCGAGCCTTGCCGAGGATCTTTATAATTATTTTATCGAATATTCAAAAAAGCTTTTTAATAAAGTTGAGCACGGAATATTCGGTGCGGATATGAAAGTAAGCCTCATAAATGACGGACCGTTTACCGTGATTTTGGAGGATGGGAACGGAATATAAGTATACACCTCATTCGATTTTTTGCCCAAATGGGCAAAAAATCACCTTCCCCTCAAGGGGAAGGCATAAATGTCGTATTTTAATCGATTTTTTTGTTTGCAATTGATTTTCTTACGAGTTCTATTATATTGACGTTGCCCATGGTGCCGCTGACAGTGATTCTTGTCATATTCATAACGCCGTCGCGCGGTATGTTGACCTCGTAATCGATATCGGTGGCGTCGTCTCCCACCAGACATTGAGCTATAAATCCCGCTTTTTTTGAAGCCTGTATAGCTTCGTCGGAATATGAGCCGTATGGATATGCTATCATGTCACAGGTCTTACCCAGATGCTTTTCTATTTGATATTTTGATTTTCTGAGCTCATAATTAACCGTGTCGATATCAAGCTGACCAAGCTTTACATGATCATTTGTATGCGATTCGATGTCGATCAGGCCGCTGTCCTGCATTTCTTTGGCTTGTTCCCAGGTAAAATGCGAATAATTGACTTTACCATCGCCGCTTTTTTCTCCCACCGTGTCGGTCACTATAAATATTGTGGCGGGAATCTCCAGCTTTTTGAGTATCGGATAGGCGACCTCATAATTTGAAAGATACCCGTCGTCAAATGTGACTATTATCGGGTCGGTCGGAAGCGTTTTTGAACCGTCGGTGCAGTTTACAAAATCCACATATTCTCTGAGACTTATCGGCGTGTACTGCGTTTTTATTGCGGTCATATGCAGATTAAAGTCTCTGGGTGAGATAATTGATATGGCATTTGTCAAATTAAAATCGTCCGAAATGTGATGATACAAAAGTATCGGCACTTTGACGGTTTCCGCCTCGGGTGTTCCCGCTCTCACAAAATCGGGTTTGGGAGTCAGTGTTGCCTCGGGCGTGCTTGACGGCTGTTCAGTCGGTTTATTTTCGGTCTCGGGCGTTGCATTTGGGTCTGTTGTCGGCTCGGATGTCACTCCCGCCGGTCTCGCAGTTGGGCGCGGAGTGGGAGTGGGCTTTTCGGTCGGCGCGGGCGTCGGTGTTGCGTTGGCTTGATTCAGCCAAGCGGGCACACCTTGATTATCGGATTTTGGCGCCGGCTCTTCGGTGCTCTTTGGAGCGAAGCCTGCAAATATAGAAACGGTGAGAATCGAGGCTATTATTAATGCTAATTTTTTCATTGTTATTCTCCTGTAAATTAATTGTCATTCTCCTGTAAATTATCTGAACATTTTTTCTATTACCGCTATCAGCTCGTCGTTATTTTTGGAGCCGATAACGTATCTCAAAAGACTTTCAATAACATCGGGCGAATTCTGGCCCATCAGAGCGCGGCGAACTCTGTATATAGCTTCCTTTTCGCGCTGGGTGAGCAGCAGTTCTTCTTTTCGCGTGCCCGATTTTTGAAGGTCGATCGCGGGAAAAATCCTGCGCTCCTGGAGCTTTCTGTCAAGATGCACTTCCATGTTTCCGGTACCTTTGAATTCCTCGAATATAACGTCGTCCATGCGGCTGCCGGTCTCGATAAGCGCGGTCGCCAGGATAGTCAGACTTCCGCCTTCCTCTATATTTCGGGCGGCGCCGAAAAATCTTTTTGGCTTGTAAAGCGAGCCGGGATCAAGTCCGCCGGAAAGCGTCCTGCCTGTCGGAGCGATAGTCAGGTTATAAGCTCTCGCAAGACGGGTTATGCTATCAAGCAGGATAACCACGTCTTTTTTGTGCTCAACCAGACGCTTTGCGCGCTCGAGTACGATCTCCGCGACCTTTGTGTGGTTTTCGGGCTCCTCGTCAAAGGTTGAAAATATAACGTCGCCTTTGATGCTGCGCTGCATATCGGTGACCTCCTCGGGTCTTTCGTCGATAAGCAGCACAATGAGCTGGACTTCGGGATTGTTTTTTGTTATGCTGTTGGCTATATTTTTGAGGATCGTGGTCTTTCCGGCTTTCGGAGGGGCCACTATTATGCCCCTTTGGCCTTTGCCTATCGGCGCGATCAAATCTATTAAACGCATAGAATAATCCGTTCTCTGGGTCTCGAGCCTTATTCTCTCGGTCGGATATATAGGGGTCAGGTCCTCAAAGGCTTTCCTGCGCAGCGCGGCATCCACGCGATCGCCGTTTACGTATTGAACGTAAAGCAGCGCCTGAAATTTTTCACCCTCATGCTGCATTCGGGTATTTCCGATTATATAGTCGCCGGTTTTGAGCCTGAAACGTTTTATTTGGGCCATGGGCACATAAACGTCATTCGGGCCTGTCTGATAATTATTGGAGCGCAAAAATCCGTAGCCCTCCTCCATGACCTCAAGCACGCCTTCCATAAGATTTGATCTGTGCACCGGGTCGGAATATTCGATTTCCTGAACTTTTTTCTGATAATACGGCCGTTCGGATTTTTTGGATTCTCCGTATTTTCCGTCTTTTTTGTCTTGATTCTCGGTTTGAGACGCTTTATCTTTTTTTTCGGGCTGCGATTTTTGATCTTCCTCTTTTTTCTTCGCCTGCGGTTTTGTGCTTTCCCGGTTTTTTTCTTTCTCTTTTTCAATATGCTGCTTATACTCTCCGGCCTGGCTTTTCGGAGCGTAATCTATCAAAGAGGGTTCTGAGCTTTTTTCGGATTTTTCCGATTTTAAAGGTTTTTCTGATTCCTTATTTTTGGGTTTACTCTCGATTTTTTTATCGGAAGGCTGCTTTTTTTCCTCAATTTTGTTTTTATTCAGAAAGTCGTAAACCAATTCCTTGAGCTCATTTTTTTTATATTTGTACACGCTTTTTAAACCGAGAGATTTGGCGTAGTCTCTAAGTTCAAGGATCTTCATACTTTCTATTTTTTGCGAAGTATTGTTCATATATACTCTCCTTTAAATTAAACTTTCATAATCGGTCGGTGATATGAGACCGACGATCGGATTATTTTCATACATTGTTTTCGTCAGGGTCGATTCTGATATGTATTCTATAACGGTGGGATTTTGTCTCATAGGCGTGACTGCGTATATAAGAGCCAGGACCATATATATAAGCATCACGCTTTCCGCTATTCCCAGAATTACTCCGAAGCCGTGGTCAAAAAAGCTGATAACCGGCAGTTTTGACACTATGTGAAGCAATTTTCCGACTATGGCGATCAATATTCTGACTGATATAAATATGAGCAAAAAGGTCAGAATATTAATAACCATTGTCGTTAAAAATCCGTTTAAAGCATCATTTAATGAAACTTGGCCGTTTGCGACCATACTTTTCATATATCCCGGCAAAATTCCCTCTCCAAGATTAATACGGTGCTCCTCAGCGTATGAATTATTAAGTTCTTTTATTATGTCTCCGATTTTATTCATAAAGCCGAGATCGATCAGTATGTTTTTAAGTGGCTCATAGAGAATATATGCCAGAAATATGCCGACGGCAAACGCCGCCACACGGTACACCGACTTTAAAAATCCGTTTTTATATCCGATGAATATAAACAGGATTATTATGCCGGCAGTCAGAATATCTATCAATTTATCATCTTCTTTTTATTTTTTATATATTTATATTTTAATTTATTTCATTCTTGTTATATCCGCGCTGTTTCCGCCCAGCACCAGAACATTCCTGCCGTTGCCGTAAACGCCGATACTCATAATATCATGATCTATCTCTTTCTTTTTTCTGAGCTTTCCGCTCGAGCTGACGCGCATAATGTTTCTGGAAGTCGAGACAGCGATCGTGTCGCCGCATAAGGACATCTTTTTTATCTGATCGTCCGTGTTGTAAACGCCGGTCAATTTACCGGATTTGTTGTAAATTTCAAGCACGGAGCCGCCTCTGTTGCCGCGACATAAAATTGTGATATTGTTTCCGTCTGTTATGTTGTATTTTTCGGCGGATTTTCCGGCAAGGTCGATAACAAATCTTTCGTTTCCGTTTTTGCTGAGCCCGTATATCTTGTTTTGAGCCGCGGCGATAATTCTGTCTCTCTCATCGAATGTTATGCTTGCCGTCAGAGATTTCTCACAGACATAGCTTCCTGTTTCTTTTCCATTCGAAATGCTTATGATATGTATTTTCGAATAGGTCTCGTCCCCGTCGCTCATCATCTGGGCCACCGCTATGGATTTTCCGTCGTTTGATATGTCAAGATCGGTGATATATCCCTCGCCGCTGTTCCATTTGAATATCTCCTCGCCCTTTCGGTTATATACCACGACCGAGCCTTTGTAGCCTTCCTCGCTGACCGCCGCCGCGACGGTGCCTTTTTTATTTATTTTCGCCGACAGCAGCTCGGTGTTTATAGGATATGAAACGATATTATTACCCTTTAGGTTGTAGAGATTAAGACTGCAGTTTCCCTCAAGGTCGGAGAGCAGAATATATTTTCCGTCTATATCGACCGACGGGTTTGTCAGCGTCAGCGGGACCTCCCATTTATACTGGCCGCGATTATTGATGAGCTTCATTCCGCTGTGGTTAAAAAGCAGAATGTCGCTGCCGCAGGCGTGCTGCTGATAGTCGCCCACGGTGTCGAATTCTATTCCCCAATATTGGCGGTATTTCGTGCCCGGCAGCACCACCAGATTGATGAGGAGCGCAAGCGCTATCGCAAAAACCGCGGCAATGAGGCCGAGCCGCACGGCGTTTAGTCGTATGCTCCTGCCGTTTACAGTTATTGTTTTGATGCTGCCTCTGTCAATTTTTGAGACTAAGTCCTTCGCGTCTTTCGCTTTTTGCTTAAAAAAGTCAAAAATCTGAGACAAACTGAATTCTTTGTTGATATCAAATTTCATATTGTTTCATCCCCGTTATGTTAAGTTTGATTTCCTAAAGATAAACCTTTTTGAGAAACAGACCCTGCGGGGGAGCGGTCACTCCGCCCCGTTTTCTGTCTCCGCTTTTAATTATCTCGGAAATATCGTCTTTATCTATTTTTCCGCAGCCGACGTATATAAGCGTGCCGGTTATTATTCTCACCATGTTGTATAAAAACGCGTCGGCCTCAACAGTAACCTTTATCACGTCTTTAAGATCGGGTATTTTTTCCGCGCTGCATACTCTGATCGTGC
Organism: uncultured Monoglobus sp.; assembly: GCA_947624775.1. Classification (GTDB taxonomy): domain Bacteria; phylum Bacillota; class Clostridia; order Monoglobales; family Monoglobaceae; genus Monoglobus. The sequence goes on along the minus strand of CANQLT010000016.1, from coordinate 19,849 downwards.
GCACCGTGGTTTTTTGCTGCCCGCCGCAGGCCATAAATCCCTTGAAGTCATGAGTCCCTATAAAGTGCTTTGCCGCCTCCCGCATGTTTTCAAAATTTAAATCATACGGATAGTGCCAGCTGTACTGCCGTAAAAACGGATCGCTGTGGGGCGCGTTGTGTATCAGATATATGTACCGTTTGCCCTTCGCCGAGAATCGGGCATTGAAATTTTCGGGAGCGTCCCATGCCTCAAGCGCCGATATGTCACCGCCCAAACGGTAGTTCAGCGCGTAGGGCAGCTTTTCCGCAGGGATCCTCGTGTTTGACTTAAAATTCATCACATAGTCAAGGGCGTGGACTCCCGCGTCGGTTCTGCTGCATCCTGTCACGCGTATATTTTCGCCGCAGGTCTCGGACAGAGCTTTTTCAATTGTTTCCTGCACGGTGACGGCGTTCAGCTGAAACTGCCAGCCGTGATAAGCGCCACCGTCAAACCGCAGACGCATCGCAATGTTTCTCATATCAAAAACTTCCAAACGTTATATTTAGCAAAATTATTACAGCCAAAAGCGCGGCCGTGTACACCCAGCCCCAAAAATCAACTCTGCCGTATTTTAATTCATACAGCCGCGTCCTGCCCTCGCCGCCTCTGTAGCAGCGGCACTCCATAGCGGTCGCCAGTTCGTCGGCCCTGCGGAAAGCGCTGATAAACAGCGGCACCAATATCGGTACCATGGCTTTGGCGCGGGCGAATATATTTCCACTGTCGATCGACGCGCCTCTGGCGGACTGGGCCTTCATTATTTTGTCGGTCTCATCCAGCAGCGTCGGTATAAAGCGGAGCGCTATTGTCATCATCATCGCTATCTCGTGGGCGGGCAGGTGTATTTTTTTAAAGGGCGAGAGCAATCGCTCCATGCCGTCGGTCAGCGCTATGGGCGACGTTGTCAGCGTCAGCAGCGAGGTCCCGAGTATTAAAAATATCAGTCTCAGCACCATAAACGCCGCGAACCGCACGCCCTCACGGGTGATCTTTAAAAATCCCATGCTCCAGATGACTTCGCCGCTCGTCAGGAACAGATTAAATATTCCGGTAAATATGATAAATACCAGGATCGGCTTTAGGCCGCGTATCAGATATTTCGGCGAGATCTTCGAGACCGTGGTGCAGACCGCGAGAAACAGAGCCAGTGCGGCGTATCCGATAAAATTTTGCACCAGAAACACCATCACCACATACGTGATAATTATTAATATTTTTGTTCGGGGGTCAAGCCGGTGAATAAAAGAGTTCCCCGGAAAGTATTGACCCAAAGTTATGTCTTTAAGCATAAAGCCGCCTTTCGGTTAATTGTTTTTGATTTGTTTGTTTTGTTTATTTAAAAGAGGAAGAAGTATTCTGTAGGCGTCGCCGGTCGTGTATATTCCCGGAGGTATGTCGGCTCCCGCCTCGCGCAGCCTGTCGGCCACTCTTGTTATCTGTGGCACGTTAAGCCCGATCTCGCGCAGACGCGCGCTTTTGGCGAACACCTCGGACGGGTTGCCGCTCATCTCAATTTTTCCGGAGTTCAACACGAATATCCTATCGGCCAGCTTTGCCACGTCCTCCATGCTGTGCGACACCAGCAGCACCGTCAGATCCATGCGCTTGTGCATGTCACGTATCTTGAAAAGTATCTCGTCTCTGCCCGCGGGGTCGAGCCCTGCCGTGGGCTCGTCGAGTATCAGAACCTTCGGCTCCATCGCCAGTATTCCGGCGATCGCGGCCCGGCGTTTCTGTCCGCCCGATAAGTCAAATGGCGATTTTTCAAGCAGGCTTTCGGGAAGTCCCGTCATGTTCGCCGCGAATCTCGCGCGCTCCTCGGCTTCTTTTTTGGAAAGACCCATGTTGAGCGGCCCGAAGCATATGTCTTTGAGCACTGTTTCCTCAAACAATTGATATTCGGGGTACTGCATGCAGAGCCCGACTTTGAATCTGATATTGCGGAGATTTGTCTTTTTGTCGGACAGATCCTCGCCGTCTATAATTACCCTGCCGCTGTCGGGCTTTAAAAGGCCGTTCAGCAGCTGTATCATCGTTGATTTTCCCGAGCCCGTGTGGCCGATTATGCCCACAAACTCGCCCGGGTCGATTTGGAGGCTAATACCGTCCAGAGCCTTTTTTTCAAAAGGTCCGCCGCTCATATATGTGTAGCTCACGTTTTCAAGCTTTATCACGGCCGCGCCTCCTTTTTTATTTCCATCGCGCGCAGCAGCTCGGCCGCGCACTCCTCGTCGTTTAGCACCGTTTTGTCAAGACCGGGGACTTTTTCGCTCAGCATGTGTATCAGATATGTCGATTGCGGCACGTCAAGCCCCAGCGAGATCAGCTTTTCGACCTGAGAGAAAACCTCCCGAGGTCTGCCCTCCAGCGCGATTTTTCCGTTGTCGATAACAATAACGCGGTCGGCCCGAACCGCCTCATCCATATAGTGGGTGATGAGCGCCACGGTCATGCCGCCTTCGCGGTTCAGTTTTTTAACCGTCTCGATGACCTCGGCGCGTCCGCCCGGGTCCAGCATCGCGGTCGGTTCGTCCATCACTAAAAGTTCGGGGCGCATAGCCAGAGCCCCCGCGATCGCGACGCGCTGTTTCTGGCCGCCGCTCAGCATGTGGGGCGCGTGCTGCTTAAAAGCGCTCATGCCAACGATGTCGAGGGCCTCGTCGACCCGTCTGCGTATCTCCTCACGCGGCACACCTAAATTTTCGGGCGCGAACGCCACGTCCTCCTCAACGATAGTGGCGACCATCTGGTTGTCGGGGTTCTGAAAAACCATGCCGACCCTGCGCCGCACGTCAAACAGACGGCTCTCGTCCGAGGTGTCGATCCCGTCTACCAAAACTGTGCCGCTTGTGGGAGTCAATATTGCGTTCATATGCTTTGCGAGGGTGGATTTGCCCGAGCCGTTGCGGCCCAGCACAGCCAAAAACTCGCCGCGCTCGATATGAAGGCTCACGCCGTCCAATACTCTCAGACTCTCCCCCGTGTCCTCGTCCTTATATTCAAATACCAAATCTTTAATTTCTACAATATTATCCATATTTAATATTATCCATATTTTTTAATCATATTAATTCGCGGGATATACCGAATAAATTAAGTATAATTATTCTCACGTAGTTTCTAGTAACTAATCCCTAGTCCCTATGTTGTTGCCAACGCGCCGCGCAGCCGCAGGGCAGGGTCAGTTTTCCGTTTGTTATCGGCAGGCCTATCTCGTCTATTTGTGATACGCCGCCGAATTTTTTTCGCAGGGTCAGTTTGTATATGTTGTCCATCACGCTGCCCGAGAGGCCCGTCGTGTAGGTGTTCACCAGAAAGAACAGCGGATCGTCGCTCATCAGCTCCGCGCAGAGCTCGATCAAAGGGAACAGCTCATCCTCGATCTTCCAGACCTCGCCGCCGGGGCCCCTACCGTAGGAGGGCGGGTCCATTATGATCCCGTCATACTTGTGTCCGCGCCTTAACTCGCGCTCCGCGAATTTTTTCACATCGTCCACGATATAGCGTATCGGAAGCTCGGAAAGCCACGAAAGTGTCGCGTTCTCTTTGGCGCGGGTCACCATTCCCTTCGCCGCGTCCACATGGCAGACCGAGGCTCCCGCCTCAAGCGCCGCCAAAGACGCGCCTCCCGTGTAGGCGAACAAATTTAAGACATGTATGTCGTTTCGGCTCCTGCCGCTTTTTCGGATTATGTCCGAGAACCAGTTCCAGTTCGACGCCTGCTCAGGAAAAAGTCCGGTATGCTTAAAGCCCATAGGCGTGATCTTGAACCTGAGATTTTTGTAGCCGATCGTCCAGTATTCGGGAATTTTCTTGAATGTTTTCCAGCTTCCGCCGCCTTTTGAGCTGCGTATGTATCTCGCGTCCGCTTTGCGCCATAATTCGGACTTATCCTTGTCGGGCACGGACCACACGATCTGAGGGTCGGGACGCCTGAGTATAACGCCGCCCCAGCGCTCCAGCTTCTCGCCGCGCGACGCGTCGATCAGCTCATAGTCTTTCCAGTCACGGGATAAAAACATATAAACCTCCGGGCATTGAAATCTTGTCAAAATCTATACCGGGCGGATTTGCTCCGCCGCATAATAATACATAATAATTATAACACAAAAAGAAAGAAAAGTCAACGTAGTGATTAGTGATTAGCGAATAGCGATTACGCGGAAATACTTTAGGAGCAAGTTGTTTTTTTATAATCCGCGTGCGTTAATATTATAAAGAGAAGGGATCAAAAATAAGAAATCTCAAAAAAGGCTTGACAGAAAATATTTATTGTGTTATAATACAGACCGTTATTGATTCGGTCCGTTGGTCAAGAGGTTAAGACACCGCCCTTTCACGGCGGTAACAGGGGTTCAATTCCCCTACGGATCACCAAAAGAAAATCCGAACTTTTCTCTCACAGGAGACGGGTTCGGATTTTTGTTTACAAATGTATGAAAGAATATGTGCTTAAATATAAATTCGGATTAATAATTTGTGTTGTTGTTTTTGGAGTGTCGCAAATTTATGCTTACCAAACGTTTTTTTAATTAAATATTCTCCACCATTTATATCCTATGTAAAAAAATACTTCTCTCGCCAAAAACGGAAATTTTGTTTTAAAGGTGACGTATTTTGTGGTTTTTGTCGGCGAGCTGTATGATGTTATTCCGGCGTCCTTCGCCAGCAGCATTGCGCGGCGCATATGCAAAGGATCGCTTACGATAATGGCTGTTTTTAAATTGTTTTCGTCCATGATGATTTTAGAATTTTCCAAATTTTCCTGTGTAATGGCAGATTTATCTTCAACAAAAACATCATTTTCGGGTATTCCGCACATCACAGCATAGTTTTTGGCAGACTCCGCGTCGGAAATATCGCTGCCTTTGCCTATACCGCCGGTGACTATTAATTTATCAACATAATCCTCATTATACAATTCAATTCCATGGTTGATTCGTTCTTTATACACGGGCGAAACCTCGCCGTTATATGTTGAAGCGCCAAGAATAATTGCGACATCCGATTTGGTTTTTTCATCCGTATTTCCGAATACCCAAATACTTACCGCGTTTGTAATAATGTAAATTACCGCTAAAATTATCAGTATTACCGCGGCTGCATATATCTTTCTGTATTTTCTGCGCATTGTATCTCCTTTTCAAACACTGATTTAATTCAGCTTCAAACCCTAATGACTGATTTCAAAGTTATTGTATATTTTACCCGCCATATTACAATTTGTCAATATAGGGACTAGAGATTAGGAACCCCTCTCAGTCAACGTAGTGATTAGCGATTAGAGAATAGTGATTAGGCCACCCCATCAGTCACCTTCGGTGACAGCACTAAGGAAGCTCTTGGTCAAAATTGCAAGCAATTTTGAAAGATAGCTTTGAACCCGCAAGCAAGCTTGCTGATTATCTCCTCCTAAAGGAAGGGGAGCCTAATATCTCTTAGGGCTCCCGAAAAGTCCGAAGGACTTTTTGGGAAAAGCGGAAAAATGACCGCCCAAAAAAGAAAGTCATGCTTTGCATGACTTTCGTAAAAAGGCGGTCAAAACAGGGCTCCCAAAAAGTCCGAAGGACTTTTTGGGAAAAGCGGAAAATCAACCGCTCAAAAAAGAAAGTCATGCTTTGCATGACTTTCGTAAAAAGGCGGTCAAAAAAGGGCTCCCACAAAGCGCCAACGAAGTGCGCTTTGTGGGAAAAGCGGAAAAATGACCGCCCAAAAAAGAAAGTCATGCTTTGCATGACTTTCGTAAAAAGGCGGTCAAAATAGGGCTCCCAAAAAGTCCGAAGGACTTTTTGGGAAAAGCGGAAAATCAACCGCTCAAAAAAGAACACCTTGCTCCGCAAGGTGTTCGTAAAAAAGCGGTTGATTTTCCGCTGGTCGGGGTTACAGGATTTGAACCTGCGGCCCCTTGGTCCCAAACCAAGTGCGCTACCAAACTGCGCCAAACCCCGGAACCGCTTAATTATTATAACGTCTTTTTATTTGTTTGTCAAGACGGATTCAAAAATTCACTTGCCAAAACCGCCGTGTTGTGTTAGTATTAAATTGATATAATAAAATTCAGGAGGAAATGTTATGAGCAATCAAATGGACATAAAACAGATCATGGACACGATTCCGCATCGTTACCCGTTTTTGTTGATCGACAAGATCATTGAGTTCGAGGAAGGCAAGCGCGCGGTCGGCGTAAAAAACGTCACTATGAACGAGCCGTTCTTTCAGGGCCACTTCCCCGGAAATCCCATAATGCCCGGCGTGCTTATCTGCGAGGCTCTGGCGCAGGTCGGGGCGGTCGTTATTCTCAGCAAGCCCGAGTTTAAGGACAAGCTGGCCGTGTTCACCGGAATCAATAACTTTAAGTTCAAGCATCAGGTGGTGCCGGGCGAGACGCTGCGCCTTGAGGTCGAGCTGACAAAGTTCCGCTCGGTTATGGGCAAGGCCGACGTGTGCGCCTATGTGGGCGACGCCATAGCCGCCAAAGGCGAGATCTCCTTCGCCTTGATCGAAAAATAAAACAAAGACTAATAAAAAAGCCGGGCGGGAAAATTCCCGTCCGGCGGTTTGTTTTTAGTGAGTAATGATGTTCTCGGTGTCCTTGTCGAAGATGTGGATCTTGTTGGGGTCCATCGTAACGGGGATGTGATCGCCGTGCTTGGTTGTCGAGCGGGGGTTAACTCTCGCTGTGAAGTCTGTGCCGGCTACCTTGAAGTACAGGTATGTCTCGGCGCCCATCATCTCAACCAGGTCGATGTTAACGTCTATGCTGCATCCGGGATAGTTCTGGATGGAAGCCTGATCGTCATACATATCCTCGGGTCTGATACCCATAACAACTTCCTTGCCGTTGTACTTCTTGAGGTCGGCGTTAACTTTGCCGTCGGGCAGCTTGATCTTGAACTGGCCGCTCTTTAAGTATGTACCGTCGCTCGCGCTGTCAACAGTTACGTTCAGGAAGTTCATCTGCGGTGAGCCGATGAATCCGGCAACGAACATGTTGCAGGGATAGTTGTAGAGGTTTGTCGGGGAGTCAACCTGCTGGATGATACCGTCCTTCATAACAACGATTCTGGTACCCATCGTCATAGCCTCGGTCTGGTCATGCGTAACGTAGATGAACGTCGTCATCAGCTTCTTGTGCAGCTTGCCGATCTCGGTTCTCATCTGAACTCTCAGCTTAGCGTCCAGGTTGGAGAGAGGCTCATCCATAAGGAATACCTTAGGAGTACGAACGATAGCACGGCCCAGCGCAACACGCTGTCTCTGACCGCCTGACAGAGCCTTCGGCTTTCTGTCGAGCAGGTGCTCGATGCCCAGGATCTGAGCGGCCTCGATAACCTTTTTCTTTATCTCATCCTTGGGAACTTTTCTGAGCTTCAGGCCGAATGCCATGTTCTCAAATACCGACATATGGGGATACAGAGCGTAGTTCTGGAAAACCATCGCGATATCTCTGTCCTTGGGAACAACGTCGTTCATCAGCTTGTCGCCAATGTACAGCTCGCCCTCGGAGATCTCTTCGAGACCGGCGATCATTCTCAGGGTTGTTGACTTACCGCAGCCGGAAGGACCAACGAAAATAACGAACTCTTTGTCTTCGATTTCAAGATTGAAATCCTTAACCGCGGTGAAACCGCCCGGATAGGTTTTGTAGATACCTCTTAAACTTAAACTTGCCATAACTAAATGACCTCCTAATATATTTTTTAAACTATAAAGTTAACGAATTTTTTACATTATCTATTTTAGCATACTTGACACAAGAAAAAAAGAGATTAATTAACCAAAATTGAAAAAAATATTTTAGGCAACTTGCATAGCAAAATTTGGCTGTTTTTAAAATTTAGGTAATACTGCACAAATTTTTGGCGCGGTCTTGATATATTTTGCCTTTGATAGTATAATAGCCTTGTAAAATGCAGAATTTATGCAAATTTTGATACGGAGTTGATATATAATGGTAAAAGTTGGAGTTTTGGGCGCCACGGGCTATGCCGGGATTGAGGTCGTGCGTCTTTTGCTTTCGCATCCGGAAGTTCGGCTTGAGCGCGCGGTTTCGCACAGCTTCGCTGGGCAAAAAATTTCGGATGTCTATCCGAGCCTCAAGGGTATATGCGATATCGAGCTTTGCGGCCTTGACGCGGACGATATAGCAAAGAGCTGCGACGTTGTGTTCACGGCTCTGCCCCACGGCGCGTCAAAGACTGTTATTCCCGATCTGTATAAAAGGGGGCTTAAAGTGATCGACCTGAGCGGCGATTTCAGATACAACGACCCAAAGGTGTATGAAAAGTGGTACGGCGAGCCCCACTCGGTTCCAGAGCTTTTGAGAGAATCAGTCTACGGCCTGTGCGAGCTGCACCGGGACGAGATAAAAAAGAGCCGTCTTATCGGAAATCCGGGCTGCTACACCACCTGCTCAATCTTGGCGTTGGCGCCGCTTGTTGACGCGGGAGCGGCCGGGCTCAAAAGCCTGATAATCGACGCCAAGTCGGGCGTCACAGGAGCGGGCCGCAGCGCGGCTCTGCCCAACATATACTGCGAAGTCAATGAGTCGCTCAAGGCTTACAAAGTGGCGGCCCACCGCCATACCTCCGAGATCGAGCAGGAGCTGTCGCTGATCGCGGGAGAAGATATAAAGCTGTCGTTCACTCCGCATCTTGTGCCCATGCAGCGCGGCATATTCGCGACCTGCTACGCCGACCTCAAAAAGCCGATGACGACGGCCGAGGCGGTCGGGCTTTACAAAAAATATTACGAGGGCGAGGAGTTTATCCGCATTTATGAGGCGGGGACCCTGCCCGAGATCAAGCATGTGTCGGGCTCCAACTACGCTGGCATCGGAATAGTTATCGACGAGAGACTCGGCCGCGCCGTGGTCGTGTCCTGCATCGACAATCTGATAAAGGGCGCCGCGGGACAGGCGGTTCAGAACATGAACCTGATATGCGGCTTCGACGAGGGCGAGGGCCTGCGCGCCGCGGGTATGTATTTATAAAGATATGCGTATTTATACGGAAAGAAAGGGAAAACAAAATGGCAAAAATGGATGATTTGATAAGCAGAGCGGAAATTCTTATCGAGGCTCTGCCTTATATGCAGAAATTCGAGGGCGCCAAGATCGTGGTAAAATACGGCGGCAACGCCATGATAAACGAGGACCTCAAAAACTCGGTCATGGACGACATCATACTGCTCAAGTACATAGGCTTAAAGCCCATCGTGGTCCACGGCGGAGGCCCCGACATCTCGGCGGCGCTCACAAAGTCGGGCATCGAGAGCAAATTTATAAACGGCCTCAGATACACCGACAAGGCGACCATGGACATAGCCCAGCAGGTGCTTATCGGCAAGACCAACAAGGAGATCGTGTCGCTGCTTAACACCAAGGGCGGCAGAGCCGTGGGAATAAGCGGCATTGACGCGAGCTTTATCGAGTGCAAGCAGCAGACCACGGTCGAAAACGGAGAGGTCAAGGAATTGGGATACGTGGGCGACATCGTGCATGTCAAGAACTGTATTCTCGACCTGCTCTCGTCTGACCAGTATATCCCGGTCATCGCACCCATCGGCACCGACGAGCACGGCAACAGCTACAATATAAACGCCGACACGGTGGCCTCAGCGGTGGCCAAGGCGGTCCAGGCCGAAAAACTGGTGCTGCTGACCGACGTTGAGGGACTGAAGGACGACGACGGCAACATCATATACGAGGCGCACACCAAGGAGATCGACCAGATGATAGGCACAGGAGTTATAACGGGCGGCATGATACCCAAGGTCTTGGGCTGCTGCGACGCGATCGACGCGGGCGTCAGCGGCGTGCATATCATAGACGGCAGGATCCCTCATTGTCTGCTGCTTGAGATATTCACAAAATCGGGAATCGGAACCCTTATAAAGGGCGATAAATATTAGGCCGAATTCAATAATTGCGTTGACAATTCGGGCGTTTTCGGATATAATTGTTTATGTAAAAAGATTGTTATGATTGTGGGAGGATAAGGTTATGAACAAGGATATCAATACCCAAAAGAAATTCGACACAAAGGTGCAGCACCTTAAATACAAGGTCCTGCGCGAGGTGGCGCGTCACGCCTACGACGACACGTTGAGAGGCAGCTTTAACGACATAGCCAAGCAGATAGTTCAGAACAAGGCGACGATGCGCTGCTGCATATACAAGGAGAGGGCGATCGTCAACGAGCGCATAGGCCTCGCCAGCGGCGGACACAAGGATATCGACAATATAATCGAGGTTTTGGATATAGCGTGCGACGAGTGCCCCATGGACGGCTATGAGGTCACACACATGTGCCGCGGCTGTCTCGCCCACCGCTGCGAGAGCGTGTGCAAACGGGGCGCTATCACGTTTGACGAGAACCAGAAGGCGCATATCGACAAGGAAAAATGCGTCAATTGCGGCATGTGCGCCAAGGTCTGCCCCTACAGCGCTATCATGAACGTTGAGCGCCCTTGCGTTAAGGCCTGCAAGGTCAAGGCCATCAGCATGAACGAGGAGCACGCGGCTCAGATCGACATAAGCAAATGCATCAACTGCGGCGCCTGCGTTTATCAGTGCCCGTGGGGAGCCATCACCGATAAGTCCTACATAATCGAGGTCGTGAACATGATAAAGGAGCGCGGCTCCGAAAAGCGGGACAGCGGCAAGCTGTACGCGGTTATCGCGCCTTCGATATCGGGCCAGTTTTCATACACCGATATAAGCCTGGGACAGGTGGTTTCGGGAATCAAGGAGCTGGGTTTTGACGAGGTGGTAGAGGCCGCTCTGGGCGCCGACATTGTGGCGTACTACGAGGCCAAGGAGCTGGCCGAGACCGGATTTCTTACAAGCTCGTGCTGCCCTGCGTTCGTGGATTTCGTGAAGAAAAATTTCCCTCAGCTCAAGGACAACATTTCCCACAACCCATCGCCGATGGTGGCGATCTCGATGCTTATAAAAGAGCGCGACCCCGAGGGCAAAGTGGTGTTCATTGGCCCCTGCACAGCCAAGAAGGCGGAGATACGCCTCGAGGAAAACAAGGATTATGTCGACAGCGCGCTGACCTTTGAGGAGCTCCAGGCTCTGTTCGACGCGCGTGAGATAGACCTCGAGAGCCTTGAGGAAAGCGATGTGGATTCCGCGTCGTTCGGAGGCGCGTCGCCGTTCGGCAGAATATTCGCCCGCTGCGGCGGACTGGCTGAGGCTGTCGCCGAGGCGCTCAAAGAGCAGGGCGAGGGCGATTTTGTGCTGAACGCCGTGTCGTGCGACGGCATCGAGGAGTGCAGAACGGCGCTGCTCAAGGCCTCCCGCGGGATAGGCGGAGTTAACTTTATCGAGGGAATGGCCTGTGTCGGCGGCTGTATCGGCGGCGCCGGATGCTTGACCCACGGCCCGAGAAACAAGATTGAGGTTGACAAATTCAGCAAAGAATCGGGCATATCTATAGAAGACGCCATCAGTAATTTGTAGAAATACCATAAATTTAAGTCAAATCAACAAAATGAACTTGACAAAACCGCATAAATGCTTTATAATGCTTTTGTAGTTTTGATCGAATTTAATTAAGAGAGGTGAATACAATGGCTTATCAGATCAGTGACGATTGCATCAAGTGCGGTGTTTGCGCGAGCGAATGTCCCGTATCCTGCATTTCGGAGGGCGATGCGAAGTATCAGATAAACGCTGACGAGTGCATCGATTGCGGCAACTGCGCGAACGTATGTCCCGTTGACGCTCCGTCTGCATAGTTTTTGTACTTAGCAACCAAAGAACCGCTGCGGCGGTTCTTTTTTTGCATATTTAATCGTCAGAATCCATAAAATTAACGGGCGGCTTTAGTGCGTATCTCACAAAAATTATTTAATTTGAGACAGCTCTTTAAGCCGCGGCGATTATGTGGTATTATATAATCAGAAAATTTCGGACGGGAGATCTTATGGACAGAGAATCACGCATCAAAAAAACGCTTATAACGGCGCTTAAAATTTCGGTCGGCAGCTGCGCCGCCATGTATATCGCCGAGTCACTAAACCTTGAGTTCGCCGTTTCGGCGGGCTCTATCACGCTGCTCACGCTGCTCACCACCAAGTGGGAGACGCTCAGGCTGTCGCTGGTGCGGCTGCTGAGCTTCGCGGTCACGGTGGCGCTGTCGTTTATATTTTTCGAGCATATAGCGAGCGGATGGATAGCCTACGGTCTGTTTTTGTTCGTCATGACCGCGCTGCTTGAGGGTTTTGGTTGGCGCGCAGCGCTGTCGGTCAACGCGGTTATCTGCACCCATTTTCTTGCGACCGACAACTTTTCGCCCGAGTTTATTTTGAATGAGTTCTATCTGGTGCTGCTGGGCGTTTCGATAGCGGTGCTGCTGAATCTCTATAACAACAACGCGCACCGGAAAAAGCGTGTGCTAACCGGCGTTGCGGCGGTCGAGACGGGGCTCACATCGACCCTCGGCAAACTGGCGGAATATTTAATGAGCGACGACGAAAGCGGCGGCGTCTGGGAGGATATAAAAACGATCGAGGCGGATATTGAGGACTATTTAGATCTGGCGCATGAGTACCAGGACAACACTTTCAGCGCGCAGCCCGGATATTATATCGACTATTTCGAGATGCGCGGAAAGCAGTGCGGCGTGCTCCACAGCCTGCACTACGAGATGGAGCGGATGCGCGGCACACCCAAGCAGGCCGGGATCGTGGCCGACTACATAATGTATCTGAAAAATTACGTCACCGAGATGAACGACCCGGCCGCACAGCTGGAGCAGCTCGACAGACTGCTGGGCGCCATGAAAGAGGAAGAGCTGCCAAAAACCCGAAAGGAATTCGAGGACCGGGCGCTGCTCTATCACATATTGATGGACCTTGAGGAATTTTTGAAATATAAGCGGCGCTTTGTGATCTCGGCCCGCCACGGCCGCCTCAAAAATACCAAAAGCTACATGGAGCGCCACGTGACCGACAAAATCAGAGAATTAAAAAAATCCAAAAAATAAACAGGCTGTTCACCTCGCCCGCCTTTAGGAGGGAGAGGTGGCTGCGGCCGGAGCCGCGCAGCGGGTTCGAGGCACTATTGTATTTCGATTGTACATATAAACGAGGCCACAAATCATTAACGTGATCGGACATGGCCGAAGGCGACGGAGAGGGAGGCCTAATCACTATTCGCTAATAGCTAATCACTACGTTCGTAGGGCGGCTTGCCCACAAGCCGCCGGCCGGATGTGGGCATCCGGCCCTACACCGGGAATCTTATTCGCAGTTCATCAATAGGGACGCCGAAGGTGCTGCCCCGTACTAGTCCCTAGTTACTATTCTCTGGTACCTACGTTCCCACCTCCGTCAGGCTTCGCCTGACACCTCTCCCCAAGGGGTGAGGCAAAAAATAGGCTCCCCTTCCTTATAGGAGGGGGAGCTGTCAGCGCAGCTGACTGAGGGGGAGGTTATCCCCGATAGTTATTTTCTTTTGAACAGTTCGGGGTGGCCGATGGCTTTGCCGAGGCCGGTCACCACGCAGGTTTCGGGGGTGTCCGCGACCCGCGACTTCATGTCGAGTTCGCGGCGGATCAGATTTGTCATGCCGTAGATCTGCGAGCAGCCGCCCGTAAGTATTATTCCGTTTCTGCATATGTCGCCGATGAGCTCGGGCGGCGTTTTTTCAAGCAGGGTGCGCACTGCGTCAACCACCGAGCCGGCGGGCTCTTTCAGCGCCTCGAGTATCTCGTCGCTGGAGATCTGCACCGTTTTCGGAAGGCCGGTCACCAGACTGCGGCCCCTCGCCTCCATTGCGAGAAGCTTGTCCCTGCGGTAAACGCAGCCGATCTTGATCTTCAGCTGCTCCGCCGAGCGCTCGCCGATCAGCACGTTGTATTTTTTGCGAATATATCTGATTATCGCGTCGTCAAAGCTGTCGCCCGCGATCTTGATCGAGTCGCTTATAACGATGCCGCCCAGAGAGATGACCGCGATGTCGCAGGTGCCGCCGCCGATGTCGACTATGACGTTGCCGTGCGCCTCGTCAATGTCGATGCCGACGCCCAGCGCGGCCGCCAACGGTTCCTCTATCAGCTGCACCTTTCCGGCGCCCGCCTGGAGCCCGGCGTCGATAACCGCACGTTCCTCGACCTCGGTGATGTTGCTTGGCACGCTGACGATCATCCTCGGCTTGATAAAAGCGCCGATAAAGCTGCCGCCGACCGCTTTGTTGATAAAATGTCTTATCATTTTTTCGGCCACGGAATAGTCGCAGATAACGCCTTCTTTGAGAGGCTTCACCGCCGTTATGCTGCCCGGCGTTCTGCCCAGCATTTTTTGGGCCTCGGCACCGACCGCGATGACCTTGCCTCCCGGAGACTCAACCGCCACGACCGACGGTTCGCGGTCAACTATTCCCTTGCCTTTCACATACACCAAAACGGTGGATGTTCCCAAATCTATTCCTATATCCTGCCCGAGCATAGCCCGGCGCCCCCTTTCCGAATATTACAATTTAGTTACATTATGATTATTTTATATTAAAACTCCGTAAATGTCAATAAAATCATTAACTAAACCTGTTTGCAATTTTCGAGCAAGTTCGAGCGCGGGCGGAGCGGGATCATTTATAGAATGTCATTTTTTCGCCCGTTGTGGTTGTGAACGTGTGAGCTGTCAGCCCGTTTTGCTGCTTACTTACATACGGCTTGTTGGTTCTGACGTCTCTCAATCCTGTGTTTGACGGATACGAGTCGTAGCCTTTATTGATCGCCCATTGTCTCATTTCTATGTCCTCATTGGTCTCTTTGATCAGTTGATAACCGAAATAAATAATCGCTATGAGTATAATCATTTTTTGAACCTCCATTCAAATTTGTTATACTCATTATATCACGGTGCGTGTGCAAATAATTGTACAGGGATAGATGAAGTGATTAAGGTTTGAAATATTATTTAAAAATATTGACATATAAAGTGAAGTGTGTTATAATCTGAGTACAGAGGAACGACTTTGGCTGTTCCGCAGTTGGTTACATAAATATAGCCGCCTACGGGGTCAAACGAGGGCGGCTATTTTTTTATGTTTTTCACAAGTTCCGATAAAGCGATTATAAAAATTACTAACATCAAGATCTCTATGTAGTCCATAAGCCCCACCCCCTTTATACCTTATTCCGGTCTACAGGGAGCGGAACAGCCGCCGCCGTTCCTTTGGTCTGCACTCATTGTTGACATTATATCATAAATTTTTTATGATTGCAAGCGCGGGCCTTGATATGGCGTATCGGAAAATGAATACAAAAAAATCGGAGCAAGCTATGCTTGCTCCGATTTGGTCGGAGTGACTGGATTCGAACCAGCGGCCACCTGAACCCCATTCAGGTACTCTACCAAACTGAGCCACACCCCGGCGGCGTCGCAATTCGCTGCGCTTGTTCGCTTTCCTGCAAGCAGGAAAGTCTCACCCGCTCCGCGATTGCTCCTTATTCCCAAAAACGCAAGCGTTTTTGGGAGCCCTGTGGGCAAATCCCTCCGCTTGTTCGCTTTCACGCAAGCGTAAAAGTCTCACCCGCTTCGCGATTGCTCCTTATTCCCACAAAATGCACTTTGTTGGCATTTTGCGGGAGCCCTGTGGGCAAATCGCTGCGCTTGTTCACTTTCCTGCAAGCAGGAAAGTCTCACCCGCTCCGCGATTGCTCCTTATTCCCAAAAACGCAAGCGTTTTCGGGAGGCTTTGTGCCATTTTCTTACGACAGTTTTAAATTATAGCACATGTAAAATAAAAAATCAAGTCTTTTTTGAAAAAATTTCGAAAAATTTTTTGGCGCGTCTAAAAATATGGTATGGGCGGTTTGGCACGCGTTTTATTTTTTGCGCGGGGTTTCGAGATATTCCTCAAGGCAGATACCGCGTTTTTTGATTTCTTTCGCGGCCTTGGGGCCGACGTAGCGGAAGTGCCAAGGTTCGTTGCTGATGCCAGTTATGTCGGTTTTGTTTTCGGGGTAGCGTTTTATAAATCCGTATTTATACGAATTTTTTTCAAGCCATTTCCACACGACGTCCGCCGCCTGAGCCGAAGCGTCGGCGGTGGTGATGTCGACCGCTAGGCCGGTCTGGTGCTCGCTTGTTCCCGGGACCGCGGCCCACTTTTTCGCGGTCTCAAGAGCCTTTTCGCGGGAATAACCCTGCCTTATGTATTCCTCGGTTTTTTGGTCAAGCTCGGCTTGCTGCTGCTCGGCCGTCCTGTACGACGACGATATCGCCGGGCGTATGCCCTTTTGCCGCGCGTCGTCGAACATTTTTTGCAGGTGCGGATAGACGCGCTTGTCTATCCTGTGTCCGTCCGAAAGCTCGGTCAGCTCGGAGTGAAAGCCGTCGGGCAAAGGGTTGTCCGCGTTTACAAGAATAAGCTGCCACGCGTCGTCCTCGGAGTTTTCGCCTGTTTCCGAGGGCTCAAAACGCGATGATAAAATTGTTTTTATCTCCCCGAGCGCGTCGCCGTTTTCCAAGCGCGGCAGAGACAGCGGCAAAGCCGCCGCGCCGCAGATACAAATAATCGTGACTAAAATTTTAATTCCGAAATTGTTTCTCATGATAGCACCTCTCATATTTTGGTAATCGGCCTGAAAATAAAAAGACCTTTGCTCGCTTTTATTATAGCGGGCAAAGGGTGCGCAAACTTTAATATTTAATTGAGGTTTTCATAAGAATTTATTAAGATTATAATTTTTCGGGGATTTGCGTCGGTATGCGGACAGTGAAGGTCGTCGTCTCGTTCCCGCTCTCGGCGTCGATCGTTCCGCCGTGCAGCGCGACGATCTCTTTGGCGATGGCCAGACCCAGCCCGGCGCCGCCCGTGTTTGAGGCGCGCGAGTCGTCCGAGCGGTAAAATTTTTCAAAAAGCAGAGGCAATTTGTCTTTCGGTATGGTTTTGCCACTGTTTTTAAAAGAAATAATAGTTTCGCGGTCGTTTTGAACGGCCGAAACAAGTATCTCGGTATCGGGAAAGCTGTAGGCCGCCGCGTTTTTTAAAATATTGTTGAACACCCGCGCCAGCTTGTCGGGATCGCCGCAAATAGTGATGTTTTCGTCCGCATCGACCGCGGCGGTGTTGCCGTTTGCCGACAGAACGGGCGACAGCTCGTCGCAGATCTGCATCAGCATGTAATACAGGTCGATCTGTTTCTTTTCGATATCTATATTTTGCAGATTATACCGCGTGATCTCAAAAAACTCGTCGAGCATTTTGTCCAAGCGGTTCGCTTTTTCAAGGGAGATGTTGACATATTTCGCCCTTTGCTCGGCGGGCATTTCCGGAACTTCGGACATAAGGCTGAGGTACCCGATAACCGAGGTGAGCGGTGTGCGTATATCGTGCGCCAAATACATGACAAGCTCGTTTTTGCGGCGGTTCGCGAGCTCGGCGGCCAGGGCCCGCTGTTTGAGCTCGGATTTAACGGCGCTCAGCTTGCGCTCGGTCTCAGACATTTCGGGCGGCAGCTCGATTTTTTCGTCGTCCGAAAGCAGCGCGTCTATGCCGCAGTTTGTCATATCGAAGTATTTTGAGAACCAACGCAGGATCACGCGCATCAGGATGACAAACACGATCAGCACGGCCGCCAGCCAGATTATTTCCGAAAAATTTCTGAACCCGTACTGATAGATATAATAGGCTTTTTCGTACGGCATGTCCAAAATTTTCTGCAGCGCGGCCACGACCCGATCGCCGCCTCTTCCGCGCCATATTAAAATATAAAATGCGAAAATAATCAGGAACGAAATGACTGTTATGCCGATAAGCCGCAGGTACAGCTTTTTCTTGAGCCGCAGATACTCATAGCCGTTATTTTTGTTTTTCAATTTTATATCCCACTCCCCATACGGTTTTTATATATTTCGGGTTTTCGGCGCTGTCGTTCAGCTTTTCGCGCAGGTGCCGAACGTGCACGGTGATAGTGTTGTTTTTGGTGTAATACTCGTCTTTCCAAATTTGGCGGAACAGGTCCTCCGCGCTGACGACGCTGCCCTTTTGCCGCAGTAAAATTTCCAATATCGAAAATTCGGTCGGCGTCAGGGCGAGAGGCCTGCCTCCCTGAGTGCATTCATGCGTTTTGGTGTTAAGCTCAATATCGAGATATGAGAGTATATTATCGCTATCGCTCTCTTTTCGCGGCGAATTATATTTTTTGTAGCGGCGGAGCTGGGCTTTCACGCGCGCCACCAGCTCGAGCGGGCGGAAAGGTTTGGTCACATAGTCGTCGGCCCCGAGGGTCAGACCCGTGATCTTGTCCGCCTCGCCGTCTTTCGCGGTCAGCATGATTATGGGGCACGAGCTGCACTCGCGTATTTTGCGGCACAGAGTGTAACCGCTGATATCGGGCAGCATAATGTCCAGAACGGCAAGGTCGATATCCGTGTTTTTTGCGCAGTCGAGCGCCTCTTTCGCGGTGTAGAATTTGTATACCGCGAAGCCTTCGTTTTTTAAGTAAAGTTCTATCAGGTCGGCGATCTCGGATTCGTCGTCCACGATAAGTATTTTGTCGGACATTTCTGCGCTCCTTTCGGGTTTTATAGAAATGATTATATCAGCGCGCCGAAAAGTTGTCAAATAAAATATTATCGTTGGCGGGTTGACTAAACGGTAAAATGTGTTATAATATAGGCGGATTTATATGAGAAGGAGAATCGCTATGATTTGTAAATTTTGCGGCAAAGAAGTCGGAGACAACGAACACATCTGCAAATATTGCGGCACAGCTTTGACGCCTCCGAGAAAAAGGCCGGATTCGCGGCTGTTCCCCGACCCGGAGCCCGAACCGCGAGAGCGGGCGTCGGAAGAGAGATATGCCGAGGAAAGCGATACAGGCGAGACGCGCGTTTACCCACGAAGGAGCGCGCCCGGCGGTTTTGAGAGCAGCAGACAGGTTCGAGACGAAGTGAACCGCCGCGTTGAGCACGCGCCACAGCCAAAGAGACAGTATTACAGATACGATCCCGAGGCGGAGGATAAGCGCGCCCGCAAGGCGAAAAAAGCGGCAAAGCAGCAGTACAAACAAAAAAAGGCAAAGCCGATCCGCAAAGAGAAGCATATCGGGCGGACGATTGCGGGGCTTTTGTTCAAGGCGCTGCTGGGATTTGTGATTGGGTTCCTGCTTTATATATTGGTAATAAATATTGCCGGATGGGCCGGCGGCGCGCTTGAAAACCTGAACATACCGTTTTTGAGCGGCCTGCTTTGATGATACAATGGTAGAAAGTAACAAGGCGGCGGGTCCTAAAGAAAGGCGCAATACAGCAATTTTAATAAAAAAAGAAAAATTTGAAAAAAGTTGTAAAAAGCGTATTGACAAAACAGAAATAAGGTGTTAAGATGATTAGGCTGTCAACGTAGCAATTAGTAATTAGCGAATAGCGAATACGCGGAGAGAGCATGGCGAAAAGCGTTTATGTCTCACCCGCGTATGTTTATCTGATCACTATGATTGTAGGGGCGGATATCATCCGCCCGTTAAAGACCAAATCTCAGTCGCGTCAAAAATTTTTTTAAAAAAGTTTAAAAAAGTTCTTGACAAGGGCGAAAAGATGTGGTAAACTTAAAAAGTTGCTACGGCAGCAGGAAAAACACTCGCAAACAACTGCGTTGTTTGACAAGCGCCGTAAGGCGCAACAAATCGAAACCGTGCGTTTCGATTTGAGAGGAGGAACCGCCGGTAAGGGCGCAGCTTTTGCCGCTTGCGGCAAAACAAGCCGAGAGGCGAGTTCCGACGAGATGCTTGAAAAATAAATAGTGGAAAAGCGGTAACGGTAGATGTTTTCATTTAAGGAAAACACACTGTTACGACGAAATTGC
>CANQLT010000015.1 GCA_947624775.1 uncultured Monoglobus sp. | reverse complement strand
CCGCGGGAGCCGTGGCCGCCGGAGGCATACTGAGCCTTATCAAGTCGCTGCCTCTGATAGTATCGACGTTTGCAAAGGCGATGAAAGGCTTCGGCCACAGCGGCGGCGTTTCGCGTACCGAGCGCACCATATCCCTTCCGGTCGCCATGATCGGCGCTCTTGTTATCGCGATCCTGCTCTGGCTCATCCCGAGCGTTCCGATCAGTCTGCTGGCAGCCGTTATAGTCGTTGTGTTCGGCTTCTTCTTCGCCACCGTTTCATCAAGAATGGTTGGTCTGGTAGGCTCGTCAAACAACCCCGTTTCGGGTATGGCGATCGCCACACTGCTGATTTCAACGGTGCTGCTTAAAGCCACGGGCAACACGGGTATAGGCGGCATGACGACAGCAATCTGCATAGGCACGGTTATTTGTATCGTTGCCGCTATGGCGGGCGATACGTCTCAGGATCTCAAGACCGGTTACATAGTCGGCGCGACTCCGTTCTATCAGCAGATAGGCGAACTCATCGGCGCTGTTGCGGCGGGTCTTGCCATTGCGGGCGTTCTGTATCTGCTCAACGCCGCGTGGAGCTACGGCTCGTCTCAGATTCCCGCGCCTCAGGCGACCCTGATGAAGATGGTTGTTGAGGGCGTTATGGGCGGCAACCTGCCCTGGGGTCTGGTATTCACGGGCGTGTTTATCGCTATCGCTGTTGAGATCGTGGGTATCCCCGTTCTTCCGTTTGCGATCGGCCTCTATCTGCCGATACATCTGTCCACGCCTATCATGGTGGGCGGCCTTATCCGTCTCTGGGCAGAAAAACGCAAGTGCAAGAGCGAGGAGCGCCGCAGCGAGATCATCAACGACGGTGTTCTGTTCTCGTCCGGTATGATCGCCGGCGAGGGTCTTGTCGGAATACTGCTCGCGGTATTCGCAGTCGTAGGTCTTGACCTCGACATGGGCGGTATCCTCGGCAACTGGGGAGGCCTCGCGTTCTTTATCGTGCTCTGCGCGATCATGATAAAGTTCATGTTCGGATTTAAGAAGAAAGCTAAATAAAATAATTATGGCAAAAAAGAAAAAGGTATCAGCTAATTATTTTGACAGTGTGCCGGTCCGCAGCGCGGACCGGCCCTGGCGCGTGAAGGACGATGGTTTGGTCGAGGTGGATATGGAAAACAAGGGCTTTTATCACAGCATAGCCCAAAAGCTTTTCAAAAAACCGAGGATCAGCCATATCGCGCTCGATAAGCATGGCAGCGCCGTCTGGAAAAGTATCGACGGAGCAAACACCGTTATGGACATAATACGCGTTATGGAGCGCGAGTTTCCGAAAGAAAAGGACCGTATGCTTGATAGGGTAGTGACGTATCTCGCGACCCTTCAGACAAACGGCTTTATAACCATGCGCGGCGCCAAAAAGAAAGGGAAAAAATCATGAGGTTTTTAATCGCGGGATTCGGAATTCTTTTGTTCGCGGCGGCCACGGCGATACTTGTGGTTTGGGGCATGCGCAAATCGTATTTTCAGCGCGAGAACCTTTCGAGGATGTTGTTTTCCAAAGCCGCCGACAAGGTTATGCGCTACCTTAAAACTCACGACACGATCTCCGCGTCTCAGATGCGGAAGGTGGTTGACGGCATCGAGGTCTCGGAGGCGTTCAGCCGAAACCGCGCGGTCGTTCAAGGCGACAAGGAATTCACGGCGCGGCTTATCGAATTGATGCAAAACGACGGCAAGATCGTGCCGATCGAGCCCGGAAAATCCGTCTACCGCAAAAAACAAAAATAAATTAAGAGGTGAATAAAATGCCGGTATTATCGGGAATCGAGCCGACAAAAGTGTTTAAGTATTTCGAGGAGATCTGCGCCATTCCCCACGGCTCGGGAAACACAAAGCAAATCAGCGACTACTGCGCGGGTTTTGCCAAGGAGCGCGGCCTCAGATACATTCAGGACGCCACAAACAACGTTGTGATCTTCAAAGACGGCACCGAGGGATATGAGAGCTCGGCGCCCGTCATGATACAGGGACACCTTGACATGGTGTGCGAAAAAGAGGCGGACTGCGATATAGATTTCGAAAAAGACGGACTGCGGCTGAAGCTTGAGGACGGCGTTATCTCGGCCGAGGGAACCACTTTGGGCGGCGACGACGGAATAGCCGTGGCCTTCGCGCTGGCTATCTTGGATTCGAGCGACATTCCGCACCCTCCGCTTGAGGTCGTGCTCACGGTCGACGAGGAGATAGGAATGTTCGGCGCGGCCGACCTTGACTGCTCTCCCCTCAAATCCCGGATCATGCTCAATCTTGATTCCGAGGACGAGGGCGTTCTGTTGGTGAGCTGCGCGGGCGGAGTCAGCGCGGATTGCAGATTGCCGCTGACCAGAACGATGGCAAACGGCGCCGAGGCAACGCTCAGGATCGACGGCCTCACGGGCGGACATTCGGGCGTTGAGATAAACAAGGAGCGCGCCAATGCCAATCGCCTTATGGGCAGAGCTCTCAATGAGCTTTGCGGCGTTTTGGAATACGATGTAATCTCGGTGGACGGCGGTCTTAAAGACAATGCCATACCGAGAGCGTCCGAGGCAAAGCTGATCGTGAGCGCTGACGGCGCTTCTGAGCTTAAAGCTTTTGCCGAGAAATGGAATAAGATATTTAAGAGCGAGTACCGCCTGTCCGACCCCGAGCTTTCGTTAACCATTGAGATTGGCGGAGAGGGATCGCGCAAGGCGCTCAGCAAGGATTCAAAATGCAGGCTGATCTCCGCGTTGGTTAACATGCCGGGCGGTATTCAGCGCATGAGCCTTGACATTCCGGGCCTGGTGCAGACCTCGCTCAACATGGGCGTGCTTGAGACGACCGACGGCGAGGCGATAATGCGTTTCGCGGTCCGCAGCAGTCTGGGCAGTGAGAAAGAAGAGCTGGTCGGACGGCTCAAGAACCTGACCGAACTGCTGGGCGGCACGGTCGAGCTTATAGGAGACTATCCGGCCTGGGAATACAAGCAGGATTCAAAGCTGCGCGTTCTGATGGTAGATATATTTAAAGAGCAGTACGGCAGAGAGCCGAAGGTCGAGGCGCTCCACGCGGGCGTTGAATGCGGTTTGTTTGCCGGAAAGCTGCCGGGTCTGGACTGCGTTTCGATGGGCCCCGACATGAAGGATATCCACACTCCCAACGAGAGAATGGACGTCGATTCGGTACAGAGAACGTGGAAATATGTCCTGGAGATATTAAAACGGCTTAAATAAGAAGATATATAAAAACGGCTGAGCGGATAAAAGCTCAGCCGTTTTTATATATTATAGAGGGTTTAATGTATATTTATCTGTTTGGTCTGCTCATCCCAGTCGACGGTCATTCCAAGGTTTTCCGAGATGAACCTCACCGGTATCAGCGTGCTGTCGCTCACCAGTTCGGGCGCGGCAAGCATTTCGACCGCCTGCCCGTTTACCGTTGCCGTGGTCGAGCCGATCGTCATTGTGATGATCGTGCCGTCCTTTTCGGCGATCGCGGTTTGGGTCGCGTCATCCCATGTGACGTTGGCGCCCAGCGCCTCAAGTATCGCGCGGAAGCCGACGAGAGTGGTGTCGTTCCGCGTCACCGGAGCCACGGGGAAGTTTATCCGGCCGCCGTTTACGAAAACAGTTATCTCTTGATTTTGCCCGTGTCTCATGCCGCCTCTGCCGCCGAACATTCCGAATGAGGCCGTTCCGATTTGGTTGACACCGCTTTGCGCGGTGAAGGTCTCGGTCTGCTCGCCTTCGACATATACCGCGTATTCGGTGCCCGCCTTGAGCTTTTCGGATG
This sequence comes from uncultured Monoglobus sp., assembly GCA_947624775.1. Taxonomy (GTDB): domain Bacteria; phylum Bacillota; class Clostridia; order Monoglobales; family Monoglobaceae; genus Monoglobus. The sequence continues at coordinate 35,266 of CANQLT010000015.1, read as the reverse complement.
AGTAGGTGATCGTCTGATACGCCTTTGAGGGCGCGTATTTCATGATCTCATTGCCCGAGGCCGTCTCGCGTATCGAGACCTCAGTGCCCGCTGTTTGAGACGCGCTGAGATTTATCGCGGCATAGGGCTGATTTTCACAGGCCGACGGGTTCTGGTTCATGCCCGCTGCCGACGCGGCAATGATCGTGCCGCCGTTTACTGCAAAGGTTCCCTCGGAGTCCAATGCGCCGTTGCCCGCGTTGGTGGGGCCGTCAACGGTTAACTCGCCGCCGTTTATTGTCAGGTTTCCGTTAGAGTCGATGCCGTCTCCGCCCGCGTTAACGTATATTTTTCCGCCGTTTATCGTGATAGCGTGAGCCGCCGCTGTCTCCTCGTCGATCATGGGCGGAGGCGGTCCGGGCATGCCTCCGTGCCTCTGTCCCGGCTCAAAGCTCGCCATTGTTCCGTCCATGTTTGGGGGCTGCTGTCCGTCAAATTGCGGCGGCTGACCGTCGAACTGCGGGGGCTGCCCATCGAATTGTGGCGGCTGTCCGTCGGCCATCTGAGGGGGCTGTTGTCCGTCGAATTGCGGCGGCTGTCCGTCGAACTGGGGCCGTTGTCCGCCGTTTGCCGCGTCGGTGGTTGCAGTGTTTTCGTTTCCGGTGTTTATTCCGTCGTCCGCTGCGGTGACGCTTATATCTCCGCCGTTTATCGTCAGAGTGCCTTTACTCTCCATTCCCTCGCTCTGCGTCGAGGTGAGGTCCAGCGTTCCGGCGTCGACAACCAGCTCGGCTCCGGCCTTCATCGGCTTGCCCGTCTCGGCTTTCGCGGTTATCTCGCCGCCCGAGACCCAAAGCTTGTCGTTGGCTTTTATGCCGTGCTCATAGGATGTGATGTTTATATTTCCGTTTTCGATAGCAACATCGTCGTCACCCGCTATGCCGTGCTTATAGTTTCCGCTTATTGTGAGAGTTCCGTCTCCCTTGATCTCCAGATCGTCGTTTGAAAACAGGGCTCCGTCGGCGTTCTCGTCCGAGTATGTCTTGCCGTCGGTCAAATAGTTCTCGGTGCCCTCGGTTATGGTTATAAGCGCTTTTTCGGCGTTGTCAAAATATATGGCGGGACCGTCGCTGTTGGTGATCGACGCGCCCGAAAGGCGCAGCTTCACTTTTTCCTCGGAGTTTACGTATATCATGCCGTCGCTCAGGGTGCCGCTCACCTCAAAGTCTCCGCCTTTGGTGATGATAATATTGCCGTCCGTGACACTCGCGCCCGAGCCGCTGACGCTCATTTTGTCAAGGTCGATTTTTCCGGTGTTGTTTTTCCAAGCCTCGTCGGCGTTCGCGGCGCTGCACGCGGTGCAGCCGACACTCATTATTACGCAAAGCAATAAAGATATTAGTTTTTTCATAGAAATTCTCCTTTTTAAGTCAATCAGTATTGGTGGGCGCTTGCCGCGGACGATAAGATTATGCTCAAATTTCCGTTGCGGCAGCGCAGCTCGTCCAAAAATTCCCGCTCGTCTTGACCGCTGTCCATTGTCACGGTGTAGCACAGCTCGAACAGCGAGCCCAGGTCGGTGGTGTGAATCTTGTCGAGGGTGTAGTTTTTGGTGTGCTTTTCGAGTATCTCGTCAAAGGCGCGCTCGTAGTTGAGGTCCTCGGGGATCGTTATCTTGAGGTGCTTGCGCACGGTCTTTTTCTCAAACAGTCCCCACTTTTCCGAGGCGATTATAACCAGGCACAGGACGATGACGAATATCGCTCCGTAAGCGTAAAGCCCCACGCCGCACGCCAGACCCGCGGCAATGTCGAAGAATATGAATCCGATGTCCTTGGGGTCGCCGGGCGCGCTTCTGAACCTGATTATCGACAGGGTTCCGGCCAGGCTGAACGCGCGTGCTATGTTGCTGCCAATAAACAGAATGATAACCGAAAGAATAACGGGCAGCATCAGAAGCGTTATCGCCAGGCTGCGCTGATAGTAATCGTCGTGCTGGGTCTTGTAGTAGGTGAACGCGATAACCGCGCCGAAGGCGACGGCCACCGCCATTGTGATTATTGCCGACATAACCGACAAATTATCCGAAACGTTCGCTAGTATGTTGTTAAATATATTGTCCATTTAAAAATTCCTCTCTTTTATGTTATAGTTAAAGCGCCGCTGCCGATGCGCGCTTCGCGCGTTTTTTAAGCATTTTTTTGAATTCGGTGCCGTATTTTGAGAACTTGACCCGCTTGATGTCAAGCTCGGTCAGCATGTGGGTGAGCCACAGGGGTTTTGCCCTCGCCGTCTTTATCTCCATAAGGTACATATCGTCGTCAAGCAGCTTTTTGCCGTAGTCCCCGTCCTCAAGGTGCACGTCATACCGCCTCGAGCGGATGTTTTTATCAAACGATATGCGCAGGTCGGGATTGTCTTTTTCAAAATAGGCGATGCGGTCGTACGCCAGATACACCTTCGGTTTCAGGTCGTACAAATGCAAAAAGTAGTTTATCTCGTCCATGACCTGCTTGTTCATGTATTCGCGCGCCTCGGGCTCCTCGCCGGTCTTAACGAAGTCGTATGCCTCGTCAAGTTCTATCATTGTGCGCCGCTTGTTCACAAGGCCCTTGTATTTCTTTTTTATTTCCAGAAAGACCTTCGAGGTCATTCCTGGCACGCCGTAGGAGCGCAGACGCAGCTTTTCTTTGTAGACGGGGCTGTCGAGAGAGCGGCGTATCAGATAATCGTCGCACGTGTCGTAGTATATATTGGCGATGGTGTACGGTTTGTGTCCCTCGTTGTAGACGTCAAGCTCCATGTGGCTCTCGATTATCGGGATAACCTTTTCGTAGGTCTGCTTGTCGATCAGATATTTGTGCTCGTATCGGTTGAAAATTTCTATTGCCATGTTTTTGTCCCTCCTGATGTTACCATTCTAAACGGGTTTCCTTAAAAAAACATTAAAAATCTGAGGGAAATTTTAATGTTTACAATTAGTTAATATTTTTGACAGAGCCGGGTTTTTGTGGTATTATTATAAAAAAGGAGAAATAATTATGAAGGAATCATACAGGACGATCGCGAGGGAGGCTCGGGCGGAGTTTGTCGAGAAACGCTCGCGGTTCATAGCGACGGCTAGGCCCGTCTCGTCCGAGGCCGAGGCGACGGCTCTGATAGAGGAGCTGCGCAAAAAATACTGGGACGCGACCCACAACGTCTACGCCTATATTATAGAAAACAACAACATCATGCGCTACAGCGACGACGGAGAGCCTTCGGGGACCGCCGGAATGCCCGTTTTGGATATCCTCAAAAAAGAGGGGCTCACAAACTTAGTCGTTGTAGTCACCCGATACTTCGGCGGCATACTGCTGGGGACGGGCGGACTGGTCCACGCCTACTCAAAGAGCGCCAAGCTTGGCGTCGAGGCGGCGAAGCCGATCACCATGGCGCTGTGCCGCGAGACACGCATGCGCTGCGAATACACAATGCTCGGAAAAGTCCAAAGCGAGCTCAAAGCCCGCGGCCTGGTCTGCGGTGAGCCGATTTACACTGATTCGGTTGAGATACCCGTGCATATTCCGATATCCGAATTTGAAAAAACCAAGGCCGCGTTTGTCGATCTGACAAACGCCGGGGTGAGCTTTATCGATGGTAATTCAGCTTTTATGAGGATAAGTGAATAATTTATATGATATTTCAAAAACGCCGCATGATTCGCGGTGTTTTTTTGATTATCAAATAAATTTGGATAAATTTTTTGCTTTTTAAAAGGGTTTTTGAAATTTTTGCCTAATATATTAACGGACGGATAAAACCGCTTTTTAATTTAAGAGCCTATTTTTTGGCTCTGAGATACATAGACAAGGAGAGATAATTTTTATGGCAAACACAAAAGGCAGAGAAAACGAGCCGATGTTTGACCCGTCAAAGCTCAATATTATTCCGGTTGATCTGGATAACGAGATGCGCAAGTCATACATCGACTATTCGATGTCGGTTATCGTGGGCAGAGCGCTGCCCGATGTGCGCGATGGCCTCAAGCCGGTGCACAGGAGAATCCTGTACGCCATGTACGAGGACGGAATAACTCCGGATAAGCCCTACAAAAAGTGCGCGACCACCGTTGGCAACGTGCTGGGAAGATACCATCCCCACGGCGACGCGTCGGTATACGACGCTATGGTGAGAATGGCGCAGGACTTTTCGATGCGCTATCCCACGATCGACGGACACGGAAATTTCGGCTCGGTGGACGGCGACCCTGCCGCGGCTTACAGATACACCGAGTCCAGAATGGCGAAACTGTCGCTCCATATGCTGACCGATATCGATAAGGACACGGTCGACTTTATGCCCAACTTTGACGAGAGCCGCGATGAGCCAATCGTGCTGCCCTCGCGCTTTCCGCACCTTCTGGTGAACGGCTCGGACGGCATTGCGGTCGGAATGGCGACCAAGATCCCGCCCCACAACTTGGGCGAGGTCATCGACGGCGTTGTGGCTCTGATCGACAACCCCGACATCACGCTTGACGAGCTGATGGAGTATATTCCCGGCCCCGACTTCCCCACGGGCGCTCAGATCATGGGCAGCGCGGGGATACGCGCGGCGTATGCCACGGGCCGCGGCAAGCTGAAGATCCGCGCCAAAACCGAGATACAGCAGTGGAAGGAAGGCAGAGAGCGTATCGTCGTGACCGAGATACCTTATATGGTAAACAAAGCGCGTCTGATAGAAAAAATCGCCGATCTGGTCCACGAAAAGCGCGTCGAGGGAATCTCCGACCTGCGCGACGAGTCGGACAGAGACGGCCTCAGAATAGTGATAGAGCTCAAGCGCGATGTGAACGCCCAGATCGTTCTGAATCAGCTGTTTAAATACACGCAGCTTGAGGACTCGTTCAGCGTTATTATGCTGGCGCTGGTAGACAGGACATCGCCAAAGGTGCTGTCGCTTAAAGAGGTACTGACGCAGTATCTGGACTTCCAGAAGGAGGTAATCGTCCGCCGCACCAAGTTTGACAAAAAGAAGGCGGAGGCGAGAGCCCACATACTGGAAGGCCTGAAAAAGGCGCTCGACAATATCGACGAGGTTATCAGCATAATCAGGAACAGCTATAACGACGCGAAGCAGCGCCTAATCGACCGCTTTGAGTTTACCGACGTGCAGGCGCAGGCGATCCTCGATATGCGCCTTGCCAGACTGGCGGGAATGGAGCGCGAAAAGATAGAGAACGAGCTGCGCGATGTGCTCGCTCTGATCGAGCATCTGACCGAGGTGCTGGGCAGCGAGCAGATGGTGCTTGACATCATAAAAGAGGAGATCACCGCGATAAAAGAAAAATTCGGCGACGAGCGCCGAACCTCGATCGAGCCTGTTGCCGACGATATCGACATTGAGGACCTGATCGAGGAGGAGGACAACGTTATAACCATGACACATCAGGGTTATATCAAGCGTTTGCCCGCCGACACCTACAAGAGCCAGCACAGAGGCGGCAAGGGCATAATCGGCATGCAGACCAAGGAGGAGGACTTTGTGTCCACCATGTTCATATCCTCCACACACTCGTATATACTGTTCTTCACCAACACGGGAAGGATGTTCAGGATCAAGGCCTACCGCATACCCGAGGCGGGCAGACAGGCGAAGGGCACGCCGATCGTCAACCTGCTTGAGCTGCAGCCAGGCGAGACGATCTCGGCTATGATACCTATACGCGAGTACAAGAGCGGTCTGTATCTGACAATGTGCACCAAAAACGGAACGATTAAAAAGACCGACATAATGGAGTACCAGAACGCGCCCAAGGGCGGCAAGCTGGCTATCAAGCTCATAGAGGGCGACGAGCTGCTGAGAGTAAAGCTGACCGACGGCAACACCGACCTGTTTGTGGGCACCCATTGCGGCAAGATGATCCGCTTTAATGAGCGCGACGTGCGCGAGCAGGGCAGAGTTTCTCAGGGTGTGCGCGCGATCAAGCTTGACGACGGCGACTACGTTGTGGGCATGAGCGTGTACCGCGAGGGCGCTAAAATGCTTGTTGTCTCCGAAAACGGCTACGGCAAAAAGACCGAGCTTCCGGAGTATAAGGTCCAGGCGAGAGGCGGAAAGGGCTGCTCCACATACAAAATCACGCCCGACACGGGCCGTATAGCCGGTATCAAGGTCGTGACGCCCGAGGACGACATAGCCCTTGTGACATCGGACGGAATCATAATCAGGATCGACTCCGAGGACATCAGCACCTACGGCAGAGTTACGCGGGGCGTTAAGCTGATGCGTCTGGGCGAGGGCGTTAAGATAACCTCGGTGGCGAGGATCGAAAAGGAACAGGAAGAAGAAAAATCAGAAGATAATGAAAGTGAAAACGAGGAATAAAAGGTGGCGCATATGAAAAGAGAATTATTATTTAAATTCGCGGCCGTCTTGACGGCGCTGATGCTTAGCTGTTCGGCGCTGAGCGGCTGTGGCAAAGACAAGGAAACGGCCCCGGCCGAAACATCGGACGAGGGAGACACCACGGTCTCAAAATTCGACGCCGACGAGAAGGACAAAAAGCCCGCGACGGCGGCTCCCAAAGCAACAGCCGCGGCACCCGCGAAAGCGGGAGATTCCGCATCGAAAAGTGGCTCGGATTCGGGAAGCGGAAACGTGGGCGGATCGGGCTCGAACACATCCTCAGCCGAGGCGGTGAGCCAATCGGCGCTCAGTGACGCGCGCTCGTTTTTTGAGGCGGGCATGTATGACGACGCAGAAGAAATGCTCCGTTCTGTTAACCCCGACTATCTGACCGATGAGCAGCTTGACACCTACTATCTGATCTCGGACAGCCTGAGTAACAGAGCGGGCGCTCAAAATGAATCGAAAAAGGAGTTTACCGCCGAGGAGGCAATAAGCGCCGCCGAGCAGAAATACGGCGTGAGCATTGACGGCGACCCGTCAGGCCTGACGCCTCAGACCGACTCAAATGGCAGACAGTATTACACCATGCAGGTTGCGATACAGAGCGAGAACCGCAGAGTCACGATCAACGTCTACAGCGACGGAGAGATTGAGGAGACCTCGGAAGAGCCTTTGGCGTACGGGTAAGAAAATAATAAAAAACCCCGAACCGATTAACGGTTCGGGGAATTTTTTTGAGTTTAGCCGAGAAGCTGATCGTACATATCCTGATACTTTTTCGCGGATTCCTTCCACGAGAAGTCCTGCTTCATCGCGTTTTTAACCAGCTTGTTCCATATGTCTTTCTTGCTGAAAATCTCTATGGCGTAGTGGATGGTGTGCATCATGTCATGAGCGGTGTAGGGATAGAAACTGAATCCGTTGCCCTCGCCGGTGTACTCATTGTAGGGCTGGATCGAGTCTTTGAGGCCGCCCGTCTCGCGCACAATCGGGATCGTGCCGTATGCAAGAGAGATCATCTGGCTCAGGCCGCAGGGCTCAAACATTGACGGCATCAGGAACAGGTCGCAGGCCGCGTATACCTTGTGCGCCAGCTCGTTGCTGAACATGATGTTTGCCGACATTTTTTGGGAATTGCACCAGGCATTGTGGCGGAATAAGTTCTCATATTTCGCCTCGCCGGTGCCGACAACTACCAGCTGAATGTCCATGTTCATCAGCTCGCCCATGGCCTCGGATATGATGTCGAATCCCTTCTGATCGACCAGGCGCGAGATTATGCCTATCATGACCTTCTCGCCGTCAACCGTGAGACCCAGCTGCTCCTGCAGCTTCATCTTGTTCTCTTTCTTTCGCTTGAGAACCGAGCGAACATCGAAGTTCTCAAAGATCATCGGGTCGGTCTTGGGATTGTATACCTCGTAGTCGATACCGTTTAATATTCCGAACAGCGACTGATTGCGGGCCGACAGCAGACCGTCGAGCTTTTCGCCGCCTGTGGGCGTCTGGATCTCGGACGCGTATGTGGGGCTTACCGTCGTCACATAGTCGGAATACACGATTCCGCCCTTGAGCAGGTTGGCGCAGCCGTGGAACTCCAGTTTGTCGGAGGTGAAGAAATCCCTTCCGAGGGAGAAGAAATCGGCCACTATGTCGATCGAATAGATTCCCTGATATCTGAGATTGTGGATAGTGAACACGGTCTTTATTCCCGAATAGAACTCGTCACGCACATAGTAGGCGTTGAGCAGCACGGGAACCATGCCTGTCTGCCAGTCGTGGCAGTGGATAACGTCCGGCTTCCACTCAAGGTGCTTGAGTATCTCAAGGGCCGCCTTGTCAAAGAACGCGAAACGCTCCAGATCGTTCCACTTATAGAGATAGGGGTCTCCGAAATAATACTCGTTGTCTATAAAATAATATGTTACGCCCTCTTTTTGGAGCTCAAAAACGCCGCAGTATTTTCTTCTCCAGCCGAGGGGAATGTAGATGAAGAATTTAAACTCCATCTGCTCCAGATATTCCTGGGGGATGCAGCCGTATTTGGGCATCGCGACTCTCACATCGTCGCCCAGAGCCGCCAGAGCCGTGGGCAGCGAGCCCACAACATCGCCCAGACCGCCTGTTTTGGCGAAAGGAGCAACCTCAGATGACGCCATAAATATCTTACTCAATTATTACACTTCCTTTCGAGTGTTCTTTCAAGTGTTTTGTGTTTGTTTATTTTCTGTCCGCCCGCTCAGTGCGCGGGCGGATATACGCAAAAGTCTTATACGACGATCTCCTTGCCGATAACCATCGGATAGGTGTCCTGACCGACAAGCTTTTTGCCGCTGCGCAGGATAACGCCCTTGTCGAACACAACGTTCTCAACCAGGCAGTTTTCCATGACCTCGGAGTCCTGCATGAGTATGCAGTTCTCAACGGTCGCGCCCTTGCCCACATGAACGCCGCGGAACAGAATACTGTTCTTAACGGTGCCTTCGATCTTGCAGCCGTCCGCTATAAACGCGTTTTCAACCTCGGCGGTTTTGGCGTACTTGGTGGGGACCGAGTCCTTTATCTTTGTGAAGATCGGCTTGTCGACCGAGAGGCCGAACAGCTCGTCTCTCACTTCCTTGTTCAGCATGTCGATGTTGGCCTTGTAGAACGACTGAATGCTGTCGATCTTCTTGCGGTAGCCCGTGAAGTTGTAGGCGCAGACCTTGACTTGATCGTTTGTCACCGCGGGGAGCAGGATGTCCTTGGAAATCTGGTGCTTGCCGTGGGTGGAAGCGTATTCAACCAGTTCCATAAGGGTCTCTCTGCGCGTGATGAACATGTGCATGTATGAAAGGTCGGTCACCTGACGGCCGGGATAAATGTGCATGTCGGTCACGTTGTTATCGTCGTCCACGTTGAGCAGGATGTGCTTTCTCACGTCTTTGGAGCTCAGGTCTTTGACCGGAGTGCATACCAGCGTGAAGTCCGCCTCGTTTTCGAGATGCGACTCCAGAACCTTGTCAAAGTCGATATTGCAGATAGTATTGCAGTCGGTTACCAGCACGTATTCCTGCTGGCTCTTGTTCAGGAACGACGAGATACCGGTCAGACGCTCGATGCCGCCGATAGCCTCAACATCCGACTCGCCGGTGTCCTTGGGCGGCAGTATGTAAAGGCCGTCGTCCTTTCTGTCCATATCCCAGTCCTTGCCGGTTCCCAGATGGTCTGTCAAAGACTGGTAGTTAACGGGTGTCGTGATTCCGACCTTGAGTATGCCGGAATTAACCATGTTGGACAGCATAAAATCTATTATTCTGTATCTTCCGCCGAGAGGTACAGCGGCAAGGGAGCGCAGACTGGTGAGCTCGCCCATGCTCGCCTCCGGGTTCTCGGAAAATATTACGCCAAGCATATCATTCTTCATTTATATCACCTCAAATTAAATTCTATTTAAAATTTGTCAGCTGTTTTCAGCATATGTCGTCGGTTACCATCGAAAGAACCGCGACCTTCTTTTCATTTCCGATTTTTATTCCCGGACCGATAAGCGTGATGTCAGCGCTGCATATCTTTGTGTTGTTGTAGTCGCTGTTGGCGTCGTCCGCCGTGCTTCCGATCTCGGCTCCGTCGCCGATTATCGCGTCTGAGCCGATGATCGCCTTGTTGACCGAAGCGCCGCTGTTTACCACGGCTCCGGGCAGCACGATCGAATCTTTAACGGTGGCGCCCTCGCATATTGTCACTCCCTCAAACAATATGGAGTGCTCTACCTTGCCATAGATCTCGCAGCCCTCTGTGGTGTAGCTGTTTTTCAGCGAGCCTGTGGCTCCCACATACTGGGGCGGTTTTATCGGGTTCCTGCTGAATATCTTCCAGGTGTCGTCGTCAAGGTCGCAGCCCGGCTTGTCGTCCAGCAGCTCCATGTTGGCCTCCCAGAGGCTCTGGATCGTTCCGACGTCTTTCCAATAACCGTCGAATCTGTGGGCCATCAGCTTGAGGCCGTCGCCCAGCATCGCCGGTATGATGTTCTTTCCGAAATCGTTTTCGGATTCGGGATCGGCCTCGTCGGCCATCAGGTACTTCTTGAGCACATCCCACGAGAAGCAGTAAACGCCCATAGACGCCAGATTGCTCTTGGGGTTCTCGGGTTTTTCCTCAAACTCCACGATCTGCATATTTTCGTCGGTGTTCATGATTCCGAATCTGGGAGCCTCGTCCCAGGGAACCTCGATAACCGCGATGGTGGCGTCGGCGTTGGCCTTTTTGTGAGCCGTCAGCATCTTGTTGTAATCCATCTTGTAGATATGGTCGCCCGAGAGGATAACCACATACTTGGGATTAAACTGCTCCATGAATCCGATGTTCTGATAGATCGCGTTTGCCGTGCCCTTGTACCACTCGCCTTTCTCGGCCGAGGTGTAGGGCGGGAGCACGAACACGCCGCCGTTGGTTCTGTCCAGATCCCAGGGCTGTCCGTTCGCGATATAGGTGTTAAGCTCCAGGGGTTGATACTGTGTCAGAACACCGACAGTATCAATTCCCGAGTGAGCACAGTTGCTCAGCGGGAAGTCAATAATTCTGTACTTTCCGCCGAAGGGCACCGCGGGCTTTGCCACGTTCTGTGTAAGTATTCCCAGGCGGCTGCCCTGGCCGCCGGCGAGAATCATAGCCACACATTCTTTTGACCTCATTTTATCTCCTCCTGTTTCGCAATTCCATCTATATATGAAGTAAATCGCTTATATATTTTAATTATTTTTCAGATTTGGTTGTTTTTGCCGCGGGCTTTTTGCCCACAACGTTGTCCGTCTTTTTCTTGCGTCGTGCTGGCGCGCTGCGTTTTAAATACAGAGCCGTGAGCGGCGGAAGCTCCACGTCGATCGAGTAGTCGTAATCGCCGCAGGGGATCTTTTTGGCGCGGTATGACTTTTTCTTTCCGCTGCCGTCTCCGCCGAATTTCTCATCGTTTGAGTTTAAGACCACGGTATAGGTGCCGCTCGTCGGAACGCCCACGGTGTAGACCGGATGAGCCACCGGCGTGAAGTTCAGAACGACCGCGATCGCGTCCTTCTCGTCCTTTGAGAATCTCATGTAGGACAGAACGCTGTTCGCGCTGTCCTGCGCATTGAGCCACTTGAAGCCCTTCCAGTCGCCCGATTCCCTCTCTATCTCATAGAAGGCCGGGTGCTCCTGATAGAAGTGTCCCAAAGTCGCCGAGTAATCCCACATCTTTCTGTGGGTCTCGTATTCCTCAAGGTTCCAGTCAAGCTGCTCGGCAAAGCGCCACTCGACAAACTGGCCGAACTCGCCGCCCATGAACAGCAGCTTTTTGCCGGGGTGGGAATACATAAAGGCGAACAGCAGCCGAAGCTCGGCGAACTTCTCCTCATAGGTGCCCCACATCTTGTCGATCAGGCTGCGCTTTCCATGAACCACCTCGTCGTGCGACAGCGCGAGAATATAGTTCTCGGCAAAGGCGTACATCATCGGGAATGTCAGCTTGTTGTGGTTGCCGGGTCTGAAATACGGGTCGCACTGCATATAGTCCAGAACGTCGTGCATCCAGCCCATGTTCCACTTGAAGTTAAAGCCCAAGCCGCCTTCGTGAGCGGGAGCGGTAACGCCGCCCCAAGCTGTGGATTCCTCGGCTATCATCATAACGTTGGGCAGCCGCTCGAACACAGCCATGTTGAGCTTCTGCAAAAACTCTATCGCCTCAAGATTCTCCTTGCCGCCGTACTTGTTGGGCAGCCACTCGCCATCGTTGCGGTTGTAGTCAAGATAGAGCATGCTTGATACCGCGTCAACGCGCAGGCCGTCAAAGTGGTATTCGGTCAGCCAGAAAAGCGCGTTTGAGATTAGGAACGACCATATCTCGGTCTTTGTCCAGTCAAACACCAGTGTGCCCCATTCCTTGTGCTCGCCCCGTCTGCTGTCGGGATGCTCGAACAGGCAGTCGCCGTCAAACTTCGCCAGAGCGTAGTCGTCTCTCGGGAAGTGGGCGGGAACCCAGTCCATTATAACGCCGATGCCGTTTTGGTGGCACTGATCTATAAAGTACCTGAGGTCCTCGGGCCTTCCGAAACGGCTGTTGGCACTGTAGTAGCCCGTCACCTGATATCCCCACGAGCCGTCAAACGGGAACTCGGTAAGGGGCATTACCTCGATATGGGTGTATCCCATTTTTTTGATATACGGTATCAGCTCGTCGGCCATTTCCCTGTACGAGAGGAAAGTCCCGTCGTCGTGGGTCTTCCATGACGCGAAGTGCATCTCGTAGATGTTTATCGGCGCGTCGTAGGGCGGGGTCTTTGCGCGCTTGTCGAGCCAGGCGGCGTCGTTCCAGTCATATTCGATATCCACCGTTATCGAGGCGTTGGCCGGGCGCACCTCGCTGTAGAACGCGAACGGATCGGCCTTTAAGATTATGTCGCCCCTGAAGGTTTCGATGCTGTACTTGTAGCACTGGCCGGGCTCTATGCCCTCCAAAAATACCTCCCAAATGCCGAAGTTCATGTGCTTGTACATTCTGCCTTTGTTGCGGTCCCAGCCGTTGCCGTCGCAAACGACCGAAACGCTCTTGGCGTGGGGAGCCCACACGGCGAACAGATAGCCGTCCTTGCCGTCGAAGGACTTGCCCCGATGAGCGCCGAGCATACGGTACGACTCGTAGTTCACTCCCTGATTGAACAGGTACATGGGCGCGTCGTCGATATATGTGCCGGCGTCTCTGCTTTTTCCGTTTTTGTAAATATCAATAATATCCATATCCTGTCTCCCTTGTCTTTTTGTAAATTGGCTTTTTGTTTTTGTTTTAGAAATAATTTTGGCGACAATATAAATATCTCATCGCCGGGTTTCATATTTTATTATATAAATTAACCAATTCCATTTTATCATATATGGTTTTTTTTGTCTATTTTAATTGCAAAGAAAATTGCACAAAATATACTTTTGGTTTTTGTAGGTATTAACAAGATATGATTCTGTTTTTAAGTTCCCCAATACTTCCGTGTTCTATTCCGGTAAGAATATGCCTGCGGCGCTCAATGTCGTAAGCCATAAGAAGCGGCCTGTCGGCGGTTATACGCAGTTCCTTGTCTCTTGACGTCAGGGAATTTTTATGAAATCTGTAAAGATAAAGCGGCTCTTTGAAATCAGTGTGAATTATGTAAAAAATTTCATTCATGCGCATCCAGTAGTCATAGTCCTCGATGCCGAATCGCCTCTCATCGTATCTGCCTATGAACCGCGCCGCCTTCGCGCGGTACAAAAACGCCGCCCCCACGGTGTTGTTGGGGACGTCGTTGAGCTCATCCGTGCCGCTCGGCAGTATAACGTTTCCGCTCATGGGCGGCAGCTCGTACCAGCCGTGGCCGCGGCGGATATTTCCGATTTCGTCAATTATTCTCATGTTGGCGTAGACCATGGCTGCATCGGGATTTTTTTGAAGCTCCGAGACCATGACTTCAAGGCAGTTTGGCAGCATTATGTTGTCGTGGCTTATCCAGGTCAAAAACTCGCCGCGTGCCGTCCCGAACCCTGCGTTTAGCGCGGCGGGCAGCTTTTTGTTTATTTTTAAATCAATATATTTTATGTTTTGATATTTTTCGGAATACTCAAGGGCGATCCTGTCGCTCTCGTCGGTCGAGCCGTCGTTTATGATGATAAGTTCGAATTTCTCGTAGGTCTGGGCAAGGACTGAGTCTATCGCCTCCCGGAGATACTGAGCGCCGTTGAACACGGGCAGCGCGACCGAGACAAGCCCCGGCTCTCCGACATCTTCGAGCTGCGGCAAAACGTCGCCGTAAATTTCACGGAACCTCTTTTTATATTGCCCGAAATTTTTGTCGTTATCCGTTTTTTTGTTTTTCAAGGCTCTGAGCCAGCTTGACAAAACCATCTCTTTCACATTCCTTGTAAAAAATTTCCAATTCGTCCGCGCCTTTGCGGCTGAGGCGCCGAAGCTCTTTTTCGGCTATTTTTATCCGCTCGCGGGCGTAGGGCAGGTCCCACGCCGAGCGGCTCAGGCCGTCTTGGTAAAGCCTCGCGGTGGTCATTATGCCCGCCTCTGTGGTGCGTCGGATATGCTCGCGGGTAAAGCGACCCTCGTCCACGTCGTGGAGCACCGAGCAGCGCGGCTCAAGGCCGATCTTGTGTCCCATGTTCTGCGCCATAAAGCACAGGGCGGTCTCTTCGCCTCCGGCATAATCGTTCCCAACCCGGCCGTAGCGCTCGTCAAAGCCGCTCGCCTTTTCGAGAAAATCATGCCGCACCGAAAAGTTTGCCCCAAACGGGAACTCATACTGGAATTTTGCCTCGCGGTATTTGTCACCCGGAATGTCAAACTCGCTCCACAGAGCCTCGTGCCCGTTCAGCACAATGTCGGGAAGGGGCCGCCTAAGCAGCACCCGACCGCCGATGATCGCCGCATTTTTGTGCGACAAAAACGAATTCCGAACGGTTTCCAAAAGATTTGGATCGGCGACTGCGTCGTCGTCTATGTAGGTCAAAAATGCGCCTCCGACAGCCGCGCCCGCGTTTCGCGCCTTGCTCAGTCCCGGCTCGGGTACGCTTATTATTTTTGCGCCGCCCAGCTTTCCGAGCGTTTCGCTTTTAAGCTCCGCGCCGCTGCATACGACTATTATCTCATATTCGTTCTGCGGCAGCGTTTGGCTTTCGAGGGAGCGCACAGCGTTTATAAGCTTATCGCTTTTGCCCATAGTGCACACTATCGCGGAGATTGACCGATCAAGCGTGTCTGCCGTTTCCACCTTCGTTTCCGTTTCGGCTTTCGGTTTTGGCTTCAGGGCTTTAAGCTCGCATACGGCGCGGCGTACCGCTGTGTCGGCTCCGTTTGCGCCAAGGGCGCTCATCGCGGCCGCTATTCCGTTTTTTATTTGAAACAAACGATCACCGCCTTAATTTATTGTTATGTCTGACGGCAGGCTCATCAGTCCGAATATCTTGGTCCCGGGCGGGGCGGTCGACTTAAACTCCGCCGCGCCCTCGATGTACTCGTAGTATGAGATCGGGTTCGTGCCGCGGTCCTCAAAGCCGACGGCTATCGCGTATTCTCCGGGCGCAAGCCTGTTTTCAAATTCGAATTTGACTTTGTTTTCGCCGCGCTTTAAGGGCTTTTCGGTGCGGAAAACGCACAGATCAAGGCCGTATCTGTCTTTTATGGAAACGGCGACGCCCGCGTTGCCTAAGTCGGCGTTTTTGGGCGTATTGACCGAAATTTCTATTTCGCAGCGTCCGCCGACCTCGGCTGCCGCGTCCGCCTTGACGTCGGTGATCGAGCCGGGCGCCGTGCCGTACCTGTTGACGCTCCGCGGTTCTTGCGCGTCGGCGCTCTCGCTCGGCTGGACGCAGAATTCCATATATTCCGATGTGACGCGCGCCACGTCTCCGTCGTCGCGGACGCTGCCGCGGTCGAGCCACACCGCGCGTGTGCAGAATCGGCGCACCGCGTCGGGGTCGTGGGTCACAAAAATTATGGTTTTGCCTTGCTCTTTGAGGCTTTCGAATTTTTGGTAGCATTTGGCGCGGAAGCGTATGTCGCCCACTCCCAGCGCCTCGTCCGCGAGGATTATGTCCGAATCCTGCCACAGCATAACCGAGAAGCCCAGACGCATCAGCATACCCGATGAGTAGGTCTTTATCGGCATGCTTTGAAATTCTTCGGGGATCTCCGCAAATTCCATGATGTTCGGCGCGCCGCGCTTTATCTCGCTTTTGGCAAAGCCGCTCAGGGCGCCGCTCAAATATATGTTTTTCATGCCCGAATATTCGGGGTTAAATCCGATCCCCGGCTCCAGCATGGCGGACACCGTACCGTTTATTTTGACCGAGCCCGAGTCGGCCGCCGATATTCCCGCCAAAATCCGCAGCAGGGTGGATTTGCCCGAGCCGTTCCGCCCGATTATTCCCACGCACTCTCCGGGCTCTGCCGAAAAGCTTATATCGCTCAACGCGCAAAAGCGGTCGGCCGATCTTTCGGGGCCGAAAACCGCCGCGCCCAGCTTTTTTACAGGGTTTTGAGATTTTGTGTAGAACTTGTTCACGTTGTTTAATTCAATGATATTCATGGCGCGCTCCAAAAATGTCGGTTTTGTCTTTTTTGTTTATTATACTACATAAAAAACGGCGCCGCAATCCTTAATTTTCTGTTCACATTTTTTTAAAAAACTGTTGACAAATGTCTTAAAATATGCTATTATAGCTAATGTTCCGCTTGTGTGGAACGCGAAAAATCGCTGGTGTAGCTCAATTGGTAGAGCAGCTGATTTGTAATCAGCAGGTCGCGGGTTCGAGTCCCATCACCAGCTCCAAGAGCCTCGGCTCCGATTAATCACTACCTTTTCATGGGTAGTGGTTTTTTGTTTTAAAATATATTTTTGATCGTTAAAACGAATCTCTTATATATCGGCATTGATTTGCGTATCATAGAGACCGCGCCGCGGCACGTTTTTACGGCGAACGCGCTGTCGTCATCGTTCGGCGGATTTTTTCCGTACGCCGCGGTCATGACCGCAGCGATCATGCGGCGCAGCGCCGATGGGTCGGCCCCGGGCAGAGCCTCGCTCAGTTTTTCGCAAAAATCGGGCTCGGTCCCCTCATATCCCTGCATGATGCCCGCGGAGCTCAGCGCGTCGAGCAGGCGCGCGAATTCAGCGCGGCAGCCCGCGCGCCTTTTGCGGCGTGTTTTTTTTATCATAAGCAGCGCTGCAGCGATCAGAAGCGCGAGCGGAAGTATTATTTTCGTCGCGGTCCTGATCGGTTTTTCCATTCGCTCGTAAGCGGCGTAGTCTCTGATTTGTTCATCGGGCTCCGCAGTCTCGGTATTTTCGGTATTTTCCTGTATGTCGGGTTCCGACTCGTCTCGGTTTTTGGGTATCAGGTTTATATTCAGGTTTATGCCGCCGGTTTGCTCGTCTTTTTCGGGCTCAGAGTATCCCGGATAGATTTCACCCTCGATCTCTCCGTTCTCGAGCGGCGTCATATCAACGGGCGTCCAGCCGTAGTCCTGCAAAAAAATCTCGACCCACGCGTGAGCGTTTTTGTCTTTCAGCGCGGCGTTGTATGTGCCGTATTTCTGGCGCTCGAAGTCCGAGGGCTCGATCATATATCCGGTCACATACCGCGCCGGAACGCCGAACATGCGGTACATCAGAGCCGCCGCGGATGCGTAATGCACGCAGTAGCCCCGTCCGCGGTCAAACAAAAATTCCTCAACGGGATCGCCTCCGGGCGTCGACCAGCCCGGCGTTTGGGTGTATTCGGTCCGTTCGTCGAGCGTGTTTTTTATAAAATCGGTGATTTCGGCGAGGCTCTCAAATTCCTTGCCCTCGCACAGCGCGTGGAGCCGCGGTAGACGGTTTTCGGGCACGCGGGTGTATATGTCTTTGGCCTCGGCCGAGTACGCCGCCCGCAGGTTCAGACATTGGTCGCGCTTGGGCTCATACATTCGGGGCACGTTGTTCCAGTTGATGCGCATGTCGTCTTTTTCGTAGTATTGAAAGCGGTAGCCGCCGTAAACGTATATGGTGTCAACTCGGCTGTAGTAGGGTACATAGTAATTCTTGCCCTCGCTGTTGATATAACGCACGGACATAGAGGCCGGATAGGGTATCGTGTCGTCTAAGGTGTTGAGGTTCATTGAGAAAAACAGCGACGAGTATGTATTGGTTATTCCAAGAATCCCCCAGTTGTTTTGGTATTTATTTTGTATGTCGTTTAAGATCGAGGTGTCGTCGGCCGCCTCCCACTCGCCTTTGTTGTAGTCTCCGCCCACAAAGCCTTTGAGGTATATCGGCTCCTTTGGATAGCGGGTTATTTGCACGATCAGCTGTTCCCTGTCGGTCAGATAGTTGTTGAAACGGCTTACCTTTCCGCCCTGCACCAGGTCAGCGGTGCGGCCCGTTTTTTCGGC
This sequence comes from uncultured Monoglobus sp., assembly GCA_947624775.1. GTDB lineage: Bacteria > Bacillota > Clostridia > Monoglobales > Monoglobaceae > Monoglobus. The sequence goes on along the minus strand of CANQLT010000015.1, from coordinate 16,977 downwards.
AATAAATCTGAAAATCTTTCCCTCGGCCGTGTTTGTCAGCTCGCTCAGCCTGTCGGCGCTCGGGCACACAAACGCGGCCGAAACCGCGATGAGAACAAGCAGAAGAGCGCAGGACAGCGCGGCGGCTTTTTCGCGGCCGCCGCTTTCTTTTGAGCCGAGCGCGAGCGAGCCGACGGCCGAAACCGCGATGAGCAGCAGAGCGGGCGCACTTTTTTCGGCACCCAGCATTGGAGCGGCGATGATCAGCAGCGCCGCAGCGATCGGTACGATGTTGCCAAAAGCTGCCATAAGAGGCGGCAGCAGGGCCGCGATAACAGGCAGGGCCGCCAAAACAAGCAGTGTCACCGACGGGGGCTCGGTCGCGGGCGCGCCCGTCAGAGCGTCGCTCAGATAGTCAAGCTGCGCCGCCAGCAGCTCACGGCAGAAAACGGCGGTGAGCAGAACGAGAGCCGCGGCGCAGGCGGACGCGATATAAAAATATTTTCGGTCGCGGTAAAACAAAAAAGCGAAGGCCGCGCAACAGACCGCCGCGGCCGCGCAGGTCGGAGCCTTTTCGAAATATACTCCGGGGATAGAGGCAAAATACAAAAGCAGACCGAAAATTCCGCACAGCAAAACAAGAAACGCGAAGAGTGGATTGTTCCGCGCGTTCCGTTCCGAGCGGCTCGTTATTATTTTTTCGGTCTTTTTTTCATGCTTTTTGCGTTTTATAAATATCACTTCCGGTGGGAGCTTAAATTTCCAAAGCGCCGCTTTCGGCGTCAAAGTCCTCCGCGGTAAATTTTTTGATGGTTTTTCCGTCTCGGCTTAAAATGCAGTCAAGGCCGAGCATGAGCCCTCCGCTCGGCGCCTCGGCCGCGCCGAAAGATTTGGGGTCGGTTTTGTAGAGCTCAAGCAGCGCGGCGCGGATATCTTCGCGGCTCCGCGCGGTGAGGCGGCGCTCTTCGCCGCTTTTGTAAAACAGGCGTACAGCGGCCGCGTTTTTGAGAAGGCCCGCCGTCAGAGCCGATAAAACCTCGTAGAAAAGGCCGGTTTTCTGCGGCTCCGTCCTGTCCGCGCCGCTCATGTTAAGATAAAGCTCGGCGATAAAGTCCGCCTGCTTTTCAAGCTCCTTGACCCACAGCTCGCCTGTTCTGGCGCTCAGGTTCCGATGTATCAGCCGCGCTGAGTCGCCGTGCTCGTATTCTCTGAGGCTTTTTATCTCGGTGTCGCTGCCGCCGCGGAGCCCCGGGCGCTCGGCGAAACCGCTCATGCCCTGCGAGGGCGCAAGGCTCACGTCAAATTCTTGCTCCTTGGGATAAACAGCCGCGCGGCAGACCGCGCCGCATTTTTTGGGGGCGGCAAAAATATTCAGCCAGTCGCAGACCCGCAGCCTTTCGATTTTGAGTTCGATAAGTCCGCAGTAGGGCGCTTTGATATCTATATCTTTTGTCTGCTCCGATTTCGCGTCCGCGCCGATTCGAAATTTTATTTTATTCGGCTTTGAGTTCGGGTACGCCGCAGAAATATTCGCTAGGCATCGGGTGAGCGGGAGCCAGCCGCCGTTTTCGCAAATGACAGAAACGGCCGCCTCGGAGCCCTTTTCGGCGGAATATTCGGGGCACGCAAACCTAACGTCGGTCTTTTTCCTAAGCCGCCGCGACAGTATGAACATGGTCGGCAGCAGCAGGATCACCGCCGCCGCGAAAACGAGCAGCGGAGTGAAGCGGTACGCGCCGCCGAGATAAAAGGCCGCCGCGGCGAACAGGACCAAGAGTATCTTTTTCATTTATACGCGCTCTCCCATCGGTGGCTTTTTTATCGACGAGGCGATTTCGGCGATCACGTCGTCCTTTTGCGCGCCGTTTTCCGTAGAGCTTAAACGTATCCTGTGGCGTACCACATACGGGAACTGCGCGAGGGTGTCGGCGGGCGTCACAAAATCGCGTCCGTCGAGCCACGCCGCGGCTCTCGACATTTTCACAAGCGCCAGAGTCGCTCTCGGTCCCGCTCCGTGCTTTATCGCGCGGCTGTCCCGCGTAGCGGTCACCAGGTTCAGGATATATTCATACATTTTGTCGCTGATATAAACCTTTTGCACATCTTTTTGGATATCGAGCAGCTCATCACGGCTGAGGCTGGGGCTCAAGTTTTTGAGCTTGTCCGCGCTGCCGTCCTCCATAGCCATTTTAAGCTCGCTCTTATAGTCGGGATATCCGATCGTCATCGAGATCATAAAGCGGTCGATCTGCGAGTCGGGCAGATATTGGGTACCCGCGCTGCCGAATGGATTTTGGGTCGCTATTACCAGAAACGGCTCGGGCACGTCGCGTGTCACGCCCTCAGCGGTCACGCGGCGCTCCTCCATGACCTCCAGCAGCGCCGACTGGGTTTTGGGAGAGGTGCGGTTGATCTCGTCGGCAAGCAGCAGGTTGCAGAACACGCTGCCCGGGTGATAGACAAAATCTCGGTCCTTGGGGTTGAACACCGAAAATCCGGTCAGGTCTGACGGCATAACGTCGGGCGTAAACTGCACCCTGCGGCACTCAAGGCCGAGAGCCTTTGAGAAGGCCACCGCCAGCGTGGTCTTGCCCACTCCGGGAATGTCCTCCAGCATTATGTGGCCGTCCGCCAGAAACGCCAGCAGGATCTCTCGGGTCTTGTCCTCTTTGCCGATTATTATTCTGTTCACCGCGTCAAGCGCCGCGAGGCAGCCGCTTTTTAAGTCTTTTTGTTCGATCAAGGCAATACCTCCATATATTCGTTCATGTGTTAAATCTATTATATAATACCGAGGTGTTTCAATCAAGCAGTATTTGTAAACAAATTAATAACTTTATCTTATACCAATCTTTCGCGCGCTCAAGTTATGGGTCTTGGACAGTGCTAAGTTTGCAAAAATTATTCAAAATAATTTGATATGACAAAACGGCCCTTCCCCTTTTGGGGAGGGCCGTTTGTGTCAGTGGTGGAAGGGGACGCCCGTTTGCCTCCCCTGCCGTAAGGTGGGGGAGGGGGACCGCGACAGCGGTGGAAGGGGTTACCACTCTCAGTTGGCTTCGCCGACAGCTCTCCCCAAGGGGGCGAGCCTAATATAAACCGTGAGATATTCCTAGTCTCTACGTTGGCAGCTCCCCCTCCTAAAGGAAGGGGAGCCTTATTTTATTGTTTTAGAATACCGAAACCGGTTCGGCTAAGGGGGTCATGGTGTCGGTGTTGTCCCATACCATCAGTTTGAAGCTTTCGATCCCGGCGTCTTGCGGTATGCTTATTTCTTTTGTGATCGCCTCGTCCTCGTTCACAAGTTCCACAATGTCCGCGTCGGTTATGTCCGCTTTGACAAGCGCGCCTTCCGCGTCGTAGAACGCCAGTATGAACGATGCGTCCATTCCCGAACCGTCTGCGGGCGTGTCATATACTTCATCTATGAAGATGTACGCCGTTATGTCTCCGCTTATACCGCTCGTGTCGTAAAGCACGTTTTGCTCCGAGTCGCACAGCAGCGCGTCGGCGATCACCTTTGTGTCTGCCGAGCTCAGGTTTATATATCCGTCCCATACCACGATCTCATCAATTTGCGAGTTTTCGGTCTTTATTGCCGCGTCGCTCACCGTTATTCCGTATTCGCCGCCGGACGCCTGAGCTTTCGCTCTGAGTTTGATCCGGCACAGCTCGTCGCTCATAAGATTTTCGCCCGAATATCTTATTGTCACTTTGCCGTCTGACGCCGATACCGACACAGCCGACGCCGCGATTCCCTCGGGAGGTATTACCGACTCATATTCGAATATCTCGCTGTCATGGTCAACCGTTACGCGGTAACTCGTCACCGTGTTTTCGCTGTATACGTATATCGGCATGTCAACCGTGTCACCCGCTCTGCCCGTTACGATTCCCGGAGACAGAACCGCTCTTTCGGGCGTTGTTTCCGTCGCGGGCGGCAGCGTGGGTATCGGTGTTCCCGTAGCCGCGGGAGGCAGAGTTGCCGGCGCTTCGGTGGTTCCGGGCGCGGGTGTTACAACGGGTGTTTCAGTGGCCTCGGGAGGCAGAGTTGCCGGCGCCTCAGTGGTTCCGGGCTCGGGCATTACAACTGGTGTTTCGGTCGCCTCGGGAGGCAGAGTTGCCGGCGCCTCAGTGGTTCCGGGCTCGGGCGTTACAACTGGTGTTTCAGTCGCTGCGGGAGGCAGAGTTGCCGGTGCTTCGGTGGTTCCGGGCGCGGGTGTTACAACGGGTGTTTCGGTTGGCGTATTTGTCGGCGCCGCGGTAGGAGCGGCTGTCGGTATTGCTGTCGGAGTGGGCGTCGCCTTTTTGACCGTGTATTCCGCCTCGAATACGGCGCTGTTCGCGCAGCCTTTCTTTACGGCTATCGCCCTTATATTCATGTCTCCGCTTATCATTATTCCGCCGCGTCAGCTCCGCCGCACAGATAGTCGGGCATTGTCACGCTTGTCTCTCCGCTCGCGGGGATAATGTGAGCCGCTGCCGATAGCGGCGCGTTTTCCTTTGGCGTTTCAGCCGTGTAATACTCCGCGTCGGCACCGCCTATCGTGATATCCGAGAGGTTGACCGAGCTGTAGTCTCCCGCCTCGGCCGAGGCAAAAGCGCCCTTGGCCGCCATCGTCACGTTGTCGTCGCCTATGTTGCTCGGGGTGAGCGTCACGTTTGTGTCGGGTGTTCCGTCGAATATCTTGCTTGCCGCGAATGTCGCGTATTCAAGCGGCTTTTGGGTCATTGTCACCGTCACGGTGTTGCTGCCGCTTCCTGCCAGGTTTATGCTTCCGCCGTAATTGGCTGTTACTTGGTTTTCTCCTATTTTGAGCCTCTTGTCGGCCTTTGTTTCAAGTATCACATATCCGCTGTCCTTGAGGCCGCTGTCATATTTAACCTCAGCCGTGCCCAGCAGGGTGTTTCCAACGTAGAAGTCGACCGTATCCTGCTCCGCGGCAAGGCTCACACCGGAGCTCGCTCTTGAAACTTGTGCCGCGAGATAGAGCGTGCCGCCGTATACCGCGGTTTTTGCCGCTCCCGCCGTCACGCTTGACGCGCGCGGCGCTATCGTGATCCTCACGTTCAGCGTCACGGCTTGCGTTCCGTAATCCTCAACGCTCATAAGAGAGAAGTTCGGCGTCTTTTCGACCGCGTTTATCGTCAGCGCGTAGTTTCCGTTACCCGTGTCCGCGGGCACTATGAGCATATCTCCGTTGATCTCGGCGCCTATGCTGTTGTCGCTCGATATCGTGTATATGAACTTATCCTTCGCACTGTCTCCGTTTTTGTATGACATGTGCTTTGACAGGTCCTCGGTTATTCCGTCGCCGTACACGGCGTTTAAGGTTATCTCCTTGCCCTCGCCGCCGTAGGGAGCGCGGCCTACCGCATATACCGTCATGTCGCCTGTTATCGGCGTGTCCGCCGTGAATTTATATTGATCGCCGTTTATCGCCCACATGTTGAAGATATATCCGTCGTTTGTCGGAGCGGTCGGAGGCGTTACGGTTCCGCCGTAGTTCACATAGTTTACGGCGTACTCTTTGTTGTCGTCGGTCACGAATGTCACTTTCAGAACCTTTTTGGTTATCATATCCGACAAGATTGGATGATCGTCCTCGCCTATTGTCTGGCCCCATATCGGAACGGCGCCGCCGTCTTGGAGCATATGCGCCACCGCGCCGCTCCTGAGCTCGTCGGCGGTTTTCGCTTCGGGCGTTCCCGTGCCTCCGAAGCCGACGCCGCTCGGCGCCGAGCCCCTCGAGGTAGAAGCAATTGATTATCCTGCTGTCGTCGGTTCCGCTGCCGCCCGCCACGGCGCCCAAGCCGCTCGACATATCATTTGCGCTCACGCTGCCCATATTCAGGCAGCTCTTTATTACCGATGAGGCGAGAGTGTCCGGATTGGTTTCAAACTATCCGACTATAACGTCGTGTTGTTGCAGTTCTCTATTGTCGAAAGATAATTTTTCAAGGTGCCCACAATGCCGCCGGTGTTGTCGCCCTTGGCCGAGCTTATAGTGCCTCCGCCCGCGGTGTAGCAGTTTGATATATGTACCTCTCTCCTTATGCTGAGCGGTCTGTCGGCCGCGTTTCCGACGATACCGCCGACGTTTGCGTCGCCGCTGACATTCACGCCTGTGGATAAATAGCTGTTGGATATCGTTCCGCCCATGCTCAGTCCCGCGATGCCGCCGACGTTGGTGCCGCCGCTCACGTCTGCCGAAACGCCGCAGTTTGCTATCGCGGAGATTTCAGAGTCGCCGATAATGCCGCCGACATAGGTCACGCCGCTTACCGGCACGGAAACCTCGCAGTTTGTTACAACCGCGTCCGTGGTGCCCACGATGCCGCCGATATGGTCGCCGCTCGCCGCGATGCCGTCCGGAGGATTGCCGTCCTTAGAGAAAACGCTGCAGCCAGACAGCGGCTTGCTGCCGTATTTTCCGACGATGCCGCCGACATATGATCCGGCCGCGGTGATGTTCACGCCGCTGCGGCAGTCGGTTATCGAGCCCAGACATTCGCCCGCGATGCCGCCGATATAATCTCCGCGGCAGTTTATCGAGCCTGTGAGCGTCAGATTTTTGACCGCTCCGCTCTCGCTTATATGGCTGAACAGACCCTTGTAAGGATCGGTCGTTATTTGGTCGTTTATATAAAATCCGCTTATCGTGTGTCCGCCGCCGTCGAGAGTGCCGTCAAACGCGGTGCTTATGGGAATCCAAGACAGCTTTCCCTCGCCGTATGCTGACGACAGGTCTATATCGGCGGTTATCTTAAAGTACTCGCCCATGCCTCCGCCGATTTCCTCAATATGATTGCGGAAACGCTCAAACAACGCGGCGCTGCTGATAATGTACGGATCATCCTCGGTGCCTGTTCCAAGGAACACAGTCTCGGTATTCTCGCGCAGCTGGGGTCTGCCCAAGGCTGAGTCGGACCACACGCTGCTGTTCAGAGACTCCGCCAGATTTATGAAATCGTCTTTTTTAAGCGACTGTATACCGCTTTCGTCGCCCTGTATAACGCCGTGGCCGGGTATTCTGTAGTGGGTCGAGTCCTCCAGCCAATAGCAGTTGTTTATCACAGCCGAAGCGGCCCTGATATAGGCGATGCGTCCGAAGTAGATGCCCGTGCCTATAACGGTGTTGTAGAAGTACGAATCTGACAGCTTGGAGCCGCCCTCCATTTCACCGACCAAGCCGCCCGAGCCGTTGACCATTTGAGGCTTGCCGACGCTGTAGCAGTTCGTTATAATGCCGCCGCTTTTGAGAATGCCCGCGATGCCGCCGCTTTCGCGGGAGGAATCGCTTGAAAAGAACACGTTGGTATAGCAGTTTGTTATCTTTCCCGAGCACTTCGCCGCTATTCCGCCGTTGATCGTTCCGTTGCACCAAGTGCTTCCGTTTACGCTCAGGCCTTCTATCACGGCGTTGCTGCCGACGGTTCCGAACAGGCCCCGGTCGGAGGTGCTTGACTTGTAAATATTGCTGATCGTGTATCCGTTGCCGTCGAAGTGTCCGTTATACGGGGTATTATCCGAGCCTATGGGGGTCCATAAAACCTCCTTCGGAGAGCTGCTGTTTCCGTCGTACACCCTTTCGCCGCACAGCAGCGATATATCTATATTTGCGTCAAGACGCGCGTATGTGCCGGAGCAATCGTTGCCGCTGTTGACAAAATCACGAAAGGCCGCGAGGGAGTGCGCGTTTTTGATAATATACGGGTCGTCCTCTGTTCCGCTGCCGTAAAACGTTTCCGGATTGTTTACAAACAGCGGCGTATCGAGGAGCGGGCTCTTGCCCCGCTCGGCATTAACGTTGTTTTGGTTCAGCGCATTCAGTGTTTCCGGCTTCAGGAAGTCCGCGAGCTGCAGCTGTGTGGCAAATTTGTCACGCGGCCTTTTGTTGAGATAGAAACAGTTAATTACCGTTTCCTGACTTCTGTAGGGGCCGTTGGCAACGTTTTTGCTGTCACCGTATCCGACTAATTCGTCCTGCTTCACTATAGTGCCGGTGTTATAACAGTTTTCCACTCTGCTGTTCTCGTCGAAGTATGATGTTATTCCGGCGGGTTGGCCGTCGTCCGGACGGCAGGATCCGGCAACACTTCCGGTATTGTAACAGTTTTTTATTATTCCGTTATACTTATACCCCGCAATTCCCGCTATCTTGTGGAAGTAATCCCTGACAATCATCTTAAATCCGCTTCTGACCATGGCGGTATTGTAGCAATTCAATATATTTCCGCCATTGCTTTGTCCTGCGATACCGCCAAAATTGCCATCAGAAGAGTCATTGTTAGCGTCGACAGTGCCGAAATTGGCGCAGTTGATTATATCCGATGTGCTATAGCCGGTAATTCCGCCCACATATCCGCCGGGACGCTTAGAGAGGTAAGCAGTGTAGCTGTAAAGAGAAATAGTTTGTACAGTTTTCAATCGTTCCGTAGCTCGATCCCGCTATACCGCCGATATATTTATCCGCCTGGATGTATCCTCTTACGGTCAGGTTTTTGACCGAGCCGCCCTCGCCGATACATCCGAACAGTCCCTTGTCGTTCACCGCTTTTTGTGATATGTATATTCCGAGCACGCCGTGGTTCGCGCCGTCGAAATGACCCTTAAACGGTACGTCGGGACTGCCGATAGGTGTATGCTGATTTTTGTCGCTGCCTTCAAGATCGACGGAGTTCGTCATCTTGAAATACATGTTTTCGCAGGTGTTGCCGCTGTTAACATAGTCGCGGAACACGATAAACTCATCCCTGTTTGAGATGATATACGGGCTCACCTGCGTGCCCTCGCCCGAAAGTCCGTGCCCCTCCGCCGAAGCCGTCAGCACAAATCCCGGCACAAGCGACACCGCCATAGCGACCGTGAGTAAAATCCCGATCGCCCTTCTTAAAGTTTTTTATATTAAAAACCTCTTTGCCTGCGTCAGAGTAAATATACCTTTAATCTCTACCAGACCGGCGTGCCGCGGCGGTCTTTTTTCGGTGTCTTTCTTTCTGCATAAATCTTTTTTATATTTTTTCATTTTCCTATTGACTTTTTATTTGCAGGCTTATATTAGGTTTATTATTTTCAAATTTCTGCCTCCCCTGCCGCAAGGTGGGGGAGGGGGACCGCGACAGCGGTGGAAGGGGTGGAGTGGAAGAGGCCACCCCCTCAGCCGGCTCCGCCGCCAGCTCCCCCTCCTTCGGAAGGGGAGCCTATCCGAATTTGCCTCGCCCTCCGAAGGTGCGAGCCTGTTTTGCCTTCCCCTTGAGGGGAAGGTGGGTTTTTGCCCGAACGGGCAAAAAGCCGGATGAGGTGTCAACATAGTGATTAGCGATTAGCGAATAGTGATTAGACCACCTCATCAGTCACCTTCGGTGACAGCTTCCCCTCAAGGGGAAGCCCATATCCGCCTCCCCACTGGGTACAAATCTCCATATATAGTCATACATTAAAACCTGAAATATTTCAACACCTATGACACGAAACGTGCGTTTTTTGACACGAAAAGTCAATATGCGGCTTTGGGCATGTTGCACAAAATTGTAAATGGCGCGTGAGTATACGCGAGTATTTCAAAGAAAACAGCCGAAAACGAGAGCTTATAATTATCTAAATTAATTTTTTGAAAAAAGTGCTTGACAAAGTATCAAACCCGTATTATAATAGCAAGGTACGTTTTGAGAAAGACGCCAAAATTTTGTAAGATAATTAACTATTATATATTTAGGAGGAATTCATTACTATGTCAACATTCATGGCAAAGGCCGATGAAATCGAGAAGAAATGGTACGTTATCAACGCTGCCGGCAAGCCTCTCGGAAGAGTAGCGGCGCAGGCCGCCACGATCCTCAGAGGCAAGCACCGTCCCGAGTACACACCGGGCGTTGACTGCGGCGAATATGTTATCATAATCAACGCCAAGGACGCTGTCCTCACAGGCAACAAGCTCCAGCAGAAAAAGTGGTACAGACACACCGGCTATATCGGCCACTTAAAAGAGGTGTCCTACAAGGAACTGATGGAAAAGAGACCCGAGAAGGCTATGGAACTCGCTGTGTCGGGCATGATCCCGCACAACACTCTGGGCCGCAAGGCGCTTAAAAAGCTGAGAATTTACGCAGGCGACAGCCACGAGCACGCCGCTCAGACTCCGGTCGAGTGGACGCGCGAGTTTTAAGAAAGGGGACTTAGATAATTATGGCAGATTCAGTACAATATTACGGAACAGGCAGAAGAAAGAGTTCTGTTGCCAGGGTTAGACTGGTGCCCGGCACAGGAAAAATCACTATAAACAAGAGAGATATCGACGACTATTTCGGTCTTGAGACCCTCAAAGTCGTTGTTCGTCAGCCTCTGGACGCCACCAAGACGCTCGGCAAGTTCGACGTTCTGGTAAACGTGAGCGGCGGCGGCTTCACAGGCCAGGCCGGAGCTATCCGCCACGGCATTTCAAGAGCGCTGCTCGAGGTAGACGAGGAGTTCAGACCCGTCCTCAAGGCGGCCGGATACCTCACCCGCGACCCGAGAATGAAGGAGAGAAAGAAGTACGGACTCAAAGCAGCCCGCCGCGCTCCCCAGTTCTCAAAGAGATAAGAATTCGGGTGTATTGCGCTCGGCAAAATTGCGTTTTTACGCAGTTTTCGAAGTGCTGGATATTAGAAAAATGCGGTCAGTTCCGCATAGTATGCAGCACGTATGCAGCACGTATGCAACAAAACCTATGATATTAAGAGATGTTTTCCGATTTCTGCGAAAGCATCTCTTTTTATATTTTGTTTATTGCCTCGATCAGTTTCCCGATATCCAAGTGAGTGTAAACCTTTTCGGTCAGCGTCATCGCGCCCGAATGACCGACGATCATTTTTATCGTAGTCTGATCGACACCCGATTCGGCAAGCATTGATATGCAGGTATGCCGGCAGCAATGGGGAGTTTGGCTCAAGCCGAGATTTTCCATTAGCGGACGGAAATAGCTGTCATAGTAATTGCGGTATGTAAAATGTTTTCCGTCTTCGGTATGCAGCAGATATTCGCAGTTTGATTCATACCATGATTTGAAGAACGAAAGAACTTTGTCTGCAATCGGAACTTTGCGTATTCCGTTCTCGGTTTTGCTGAGAATAACATCAAAGTATTGCTCGGCCAAATGCACATTTTCTTTCTTTAAATCCAGAAGTTCCGACACGCGCACACCGCTGTATATCAACATAAGAACAATCTGATAATATTTGTCGTCCGACAAGTCCCAAATTCGTTCAATATCGAGTTTATTAAATTTTTCTCTTGACAGTCGGTTAGGATTTTTGTTTTTATACTTAACAATGTCTATATACTCGGAATAATCTTTTTGACACAGATCGTTTTTCATGGCGTAGTCATAAACTTGATTGAACAGGACTTTCAGTTTACGCAGGGTCGGATAGTTTTTTCCGCAGTTGTCAACAATGCTCTGAAGGTCCGCCAGCCGCAGGTCTTTGAATATGCGCTCATATAATGGTCTGCACAGTTTGTAGGAAGCGTTATATCCGTTTATGTTGGATTTTGAAATGGTTGGGAATTTGGCGGCCGACCATTTTTCATAAACATCTTTAAAAGTTATGCTGCCTGCCCGAAGGTCAAACGGATTTTTGTTGTATTCAGCCAACAGCTGTAAGCCTTCGGATTTAGTTTTGGCGTATCCTATGGTTATGAATTTTTGAATAGTCCTTTCGTTTTCGGGATCAATTTCAAATCCGATTGTTTTTCTGACAATAAACGGTCTGCGGCGCTTGCCGGAAAGTTTAGTCACACTGCCGTATCCGTTTGGAAGTTTCATTTGTTTCGCCTCCTTTCATATCAGATTTATGATAAAGAGTTTTTGCTCATTATCGGCATTTGTTTTTTATTATTCCTTATCATTCAGCGGACATTGAGCGTAATATGCGGTAGTTCTGTCCTGCCACTGCTCATACGCCGGGTATGTCAGCATTTGCTGTTCAAGGTTTTCTCTCGCGTTTGCAAATTCTTCGAGCAGCAAACACAGCTGGGAGTTCATATCCGCGCTTTTGTCCTGTCCGTCAAATATAACGGAACAGCTCCACTTGCCGTCAATTTTAGGCTTTTTAACGTCGATATCGAACTTCACACCTGCCTTGCGTTCCAGCTTGAACAGAAACGTGCAGAAGTCGGCAATGCTGTCAAGATTAACTCCGTCCTGCTCATAGCCTATTAAGTAGTTGGCGGTGGTTTCCAGCTTATCGGCGATCTCGTTGATCACCGAGATAGACGCTTCTATCTCGCCGCTTTCATATTTTTGCACGGTACGCAGGGATTTGCCTAAAAGATTTGCCAGATCAGTCTGACTGAGCTTTCTCGTTTTGCGCATATTCCGTATGCGCAGTCCGATTTCTTTTGGGGAATTTTTCATGTCTGTCACCTCTTGAAAATATTATATCACAAATAATTGCGCATTACAAGTACGTAATTAAAAATATTTTAACATATTTATGATGAAAAGTGCTTGACAAATTGTGAAAACCGTGTATAATAGAATTATGAATTGATAATACATAATCAATTTTATTTTCTTGATAGAACGAAAAAATAATTCGCAAAGGCGGTGATTTATTGGGGCAAAAAATTTATGTGGAAACGCCAAAGTTTACCGGACGAAATGTGCCTGTTATCGAAATCGCAAAAGCAATCGGAAAAGACGCACAGTATATCCGTATCGGCCTGCAGCGGGGGATACTAAACTTTGGCTATGCTATGAAAATGGGCGGTTCAAGAGAATACAGCTATTACTGCCCGGACAGAAAAGTTTGGGAAGAAACGGGATATTTTAGAGAATCCGAAAAGTAAGGGGTATGTGAATGGATAATGATGCTCTTGAGAAAAAGCTGACACAGGCGAAACACAGGCTCGAAGAGGCAGAAAAGCGAGATCGTGTGAAGCTGAGAAAATTGCGGACACGCAGGCTAATTCAAGAAGGCGCGATACTGGAAAAGGTCTTTCCGAGAATTGTGTCTATGAAGCTTGATGAACTGGAAAAGTATCTTTATGATATTTTGAGATAGAACTGAAACTTTTTAAGCGTTCCGAGTATTCGGAGCGCTTAAATATTCCCGAAGGGCGCACTTACTCACCACGTCGCAATTCGTCCGAGACGCGATTGCTCCTCTTTCCCACAAAGGCAAGCCTTTGAGGGAGCCCTGAGGCGCGGTGGTACTGCCGCCGCGTGGCGGCAGCCGTGCGCTCCTGCGGAGGGCGCGGATAATTCGCTCTGCGGATTATCCGTTCAGTCGAACGCGCTATTATTTCATAATAGCCGAGCGTTGCTTTCGCAACGCATGACGGAATTATTCCGTCATGTTCGACTGATTGCAAAAACTAATTACTTTAGTTTTTGCATATGGGCGCAGACCGCCCATGTTCTTTTGGTAAAAGAACCAAAACTGCCTGTCGTTGGGCAGAAAGGAGTAATATTTATAGCAATATATCACTTTGAAGCAAAAATGATAAGCCGAGGCATCGGCCGCTCGGCTGCGGCTGCCGCGGCCTACGCGTCATGTTCGCGGATATATAACGACTATGACGGTGTTCAACACGACTATACCCGTAAGCAGGGCTGTGTTTACAGTAAAGTATTCCTGCCTCCAAACGCACCAGGAGAATGGAAAGACCGCTCTGAATTGTGGAAGGCAGTTGAAGCCGCCGAAAAATCCAAAGACAGCAGACTGGCAAGGGAGCTTATTGTTGCTTTGCCTATCGAAGTCGGTCTTGACGAATGGAAAGCAATACTTAAAGATTTTGTCCAAGAGCATTGTGTATCAAAAGGAATGTGCGCCGATGTGAATATCCATGACACCGACGGACATAATCCACATGCTCATATTTTGCTTACAGTAAGACCGCTTGACAAAAATGGCAAATGGCAGGCTAAGACGCAAAAGGAATATCTTTGCAAGCGCGGCGATGAAGAACGCGGATTTACCGCAGCCGAGTTTAAGACGGCGCAAGCCGACGGCTGGGAGAAACAGTATCAATACAAGTTCGGCAAGAAGAAAATCTATATGACGCCCTCCGAGGCTGAAGCGCAGAATTTAGAGCGAGTTTCCAAAAATCCGAAAAGCACTCGCTACGGCAGACAGAACCCGATATGCGCCGAGTGGAACGGCGAGGGGCAGATTTTAAAATGGCGCAAAGCATGGGAGAATGCGGTCAATAAATCTTTGGAGCAGAAAAATATTGACGCCCGTATCGACTGCCGGAGTTTTAAGGACAGAGCCATTGACGAACAGCCGACAATTCACGAGGGAGTGACTGCCCGCATTGTCGAGCAGCGCGGCGGTGTTTCGGAAAGATGTGAGCTAAATCGGCAGATCAGGGCTGACAACAAACTTCTGCGCGAATTAAAAGTTCATGTTAAAAAGCTGACTGACGCCCTAAAGAATACTGTACCGTCAATCGCGGCGCTGCTTGAAAACATACGCGCAAGTCTGGTTATTTTTAGGTATCGAATAAAGTTTAACTCTGTTCGGATCGAAGGAATAGAACAGGATAAAAAGAAAATAGTACCGATACTAAAAAGATATGACAAAATCAAATCCGAGCTTAAACAAAAGAACGCCGAACGCAAAAAGCTGCAAACCGAGAAAAAGTCCCTCGGCTCTGTACGGTTTGTAAAGCAAAATCAGCTTGAGCGCCGTATAGCCAAAGTCATTGAGGAAATCGAGGAGCTGAAAAGCGGGCGTAAATATTTACTTTCCGAACTTTATTGCCAAAATGATACAGAAGTATCGGAACTCGAAAGACACATTTCGGATAACGCTATGGTTCTCGAAAAGCTGAACAGCATAAATTCGGATTTATCCGAGCGATACAATACGGAAAAAGCTCGCTATTTTGATATTCAAAGCGCCATATCGCAAGATAACAAAGCCGAAGTAAATTACGAGCGCCAAAACATCAGAGACAACGCCATGACCGAAGCTGCATATCGGCTAAAGGAAATCTACGGTAAGAAATACGATTATACCTTATTAAAGCGATCCGAAACCGAAGTAAACCGCGAACTGAATGATTTGCAGCCGGACAAATCAATTCGACAGGAACTGACCAAAGCCGAGCAAATTACTCAAAACAAGTCTGCGATCATTCCGAAGAAAACCAAAACCGTGGAACATTAGACCTTGATTTTCGGCCCATAAAGACATATTATATACCCGACCCCGAAACAAGCGCCGAAACCCACGCAAATCCGTACCTCGCAAAGCCCTAACTTTCCACTCTGTCACGCAGTAGAATAGCCGTTCCGAAGGTTTTAATACAATATCATTACTTTATATAATTTGCCGAATAAAACCCACATAAAACCGTTGGTTTTACACCCCTACTGCGTGACGTTGATAAAATTTATACAAAAAATTTGAAGTATAATATTACTTCAAGTGATAGATATGTAATGCTGTATGTAATAATAGTTTATGCGTTTAACAATCAAATAAGGTTCAATAGCAACGGAGAGTTTAATCTTCCTGTTGGCAAGCGGGATTTTAATAAAAAGATGCAACAAAAATTATCAGACTTTATTGATAAAATAAAGGAGCAAAATTGCAAATTTACCTGTCTTGATTTTAGGGAGTTTGATATTGACATTCTAAAAAGTGACGATAATATTACTCTAAAACCGACAAAGGTGTACATTGGTTTCAACAGAGGACGAAAAAGCGTTGTTTCAATTAAAGTACAAAAAAGATCTTTGGTTTTGTGGCTGAATACAGAACCAAATACGCTTAACGATCCAAAGAAAATTATAAAAGATGTGACTCATATTGGACATCATGGAAACGGTAATTCTCAAATAAATATATCAAACGCCGCCGATATAGGGTATATAGAGGATTTATTAAAGCGTTTTGTATGTAATATAATGTAATTTTAATTATATTACGTGTTGATTATATAGCGGATTATTGTTGACGGGATACATAATAAATTAAGAAGTATATTTAATTAAAAGAAATAACTTCTAATGTTGAAGATTTTCTATAATCGAAATGGCAAAAAGATGGGCGTTGAAAGATATCAATGCGGAAGTTTATCAACGTTTATAGGGAAGTCGGAGAGTATTGTAAAAGTTATGTGCGAAGTCTTCTTTCGGCGATAGGGGCGTTGACGAGGTTGCGGATTATATCTTGATCTGCACTTGGAATAAAAGGTTTTGGCGGGCGTGGATTGTATAGAATATATTAGTTTTTGAAACATATAAGGACTATGAATTTGTGTCAGCGTTGGTGACACAAATCAAACGGACAAATCACCTGCTTATAATGGCAAAAAGGGACATCTGCTTTCTCAGCAAAATATATTTTCAAAAAGGGTTTTGCATGGATTTTTGGCAAAAATAACGCTCTCGCGGAGGGGCGAGATGTTCTCGACGCGAGAGCGTGTCGGTCGGTATGCAGCAGGTATGTAACGGTTTGGCTTCGAAAACTGCGTAGGTTCGCGGTTTTGATAGCGTTGGTGTTCTCAAAGAGATAAGAGATGCGATATCAAGAGATGTTTTCCGTTTTCTGCGAAAGCATCTCTTTTATTTTGTTTAAAGTTTGGAAATGTCGCGCGGTGGGCGACCACGGACTTGTTTAAATGATGTATGATAAAATCACAAAACAAAAGAAGGAGTGATTTTAATGCTTGGAGCAATAGTTGGAGATATCGTGGGGTCCGTTTACGAATGGAAAAACATTAAAACAAAGGATTTTCCGCTGTTTCGGGACGACTGCTTTTTTACCGACGACACCGTTATGACCTGCGCTGTCGCGGAGGCGCTCATAAGCGGCGGCGGAAGAGACGACTTTATTGACGCCTTGAAGAAATACGGAAGAATGTATCCAAATGCGGGGTACGGAGGCAGATTCAGGGCGTGGCTCTTTGCGAATGATAGCAAGCCGTACAACAGCTACGGCAACGGTTCGGCTATGCGCGTCTCGCCCTGCGCGTGGGTGGACGAGACGCGCATAGCCGAA
>CANQLT010000014.1 GCA_947624775.1 uncultured Monoglobus sp. | reverse complement strand
TTCTACATTTACGCATTTATTCCACGGTCTGCTTGACAATGAGCCTCTGGCGGCATGGTGTGGGGCGATGCGGCGAACCATCCCAAGGGGCTGTTCGCCCCGGCGGAAGCCTACCACGCCGCCCCACTCATTGTCAAGCAGCTTTCGCGGCATAAACGCTGCTCATCTGTTTCTCATAGGCGTTTGGTGTTAAATAGCCAATGCTTGCATGAGGTCGCACAGCATTGTAAAAGGCTTCGATATACTCAAATACATCAGCTATTGCTTCCTCTCTGTTTTTATAATGCGTATGATGAATCAGTTCGCACTTCAAACAGCTGAAAAAGTTCTCCGCTACGGCGTTGTCGTATGGATCACCTTTTCTTGACATACTTTGCGTTATGTTATGATCCTTCAGTGCTTTACGATACTCTTTAGAGGCATATTGACTGCCTCTGTCACTATGGAAGATGAGTTCGCCTACAGGTTTTTGCCGGTCATATGCCATTTCCAGTGCTGCAACTGTCAACTTAGAATCTATATGTTCGGAAAAGGCATAGCCTACAACCTTCTTAGTGCATAAATCTTTTACTGTGGCAACATAAAGCCATCCTTCATCAGTAGGAACGTATGTAATATCACCCACCCATTTAGTATTTGGTCTATCTGCGGAAAAATCACGTTTCAGGAGGTTTGGAGAAACGGCGTAACTATGCTTAGAATTGGTTGTAGTTACATATGCACGTTTGCGAATGGAATGGATATTATGCTTTTTCATAAGCCTATGAACCATGTTTCTCGAACAGTGAAACTGAGGTTTAAGCATATGGTGTAGCATATCCAAACCGGCGGCAGGATATTTTTCATGCAGCCTGACAAGAGCGCGAAGAACATCTTGCTCACGCTTTTTGCGCGGAGATAAAGCGCGTTTTTTATCAGCATAATAACCGCTCCGTGAAACCTCTAATATACGGCATAGCTTATCCACAGAAAAATCGGAGCGATAAGTATCTATGAAACGATACTTGTCTTCTATGGTTGAGAAAGTATGCCGACGGATTTTTTTAAGATAGAAATCACCTCATCTTTCTCAGCGAGGCGCTTACGAAGCGAACGAATTTCGGCTTCTAATTCACGCTGACGATTGTTGTTCCTGTTGTTGCGTTCGACAACGGAAGGGTCAGAGCCCGATTGTTTTATCCATGAACGTAAAGTATCAACACAAATGCCGAGCTCGGAAGCGACCTCTCTGACGGAACGTGATTGTTCGGTTACCATTTTCACGGCGCCGGTTTTAAACGCTTCGTCATAACGAGGCGGTGGCGTTCCTTTTTTGACAGACATAATTATTTCCCCTTTCGATATACCTGATTATTTGCTTCCATTCCATTTTATCATAAACTTTTCTGTCCATCAACTCGGGGAATGCGGCAAGAGCTTCTTGAACTCGGCAGGTACGCGCCGCAGGAGACGCTTGACCGAATGGATGAGTATGAATACAGAGAAGCGGCGCATGCGTTTTGGTATATGCATCAGGATATAAACTCCGATGATTTTCCGGAGCTTAAAAATTCTTTCCCCGAAGGATTGTTTGACGGAGGTTTTCCGGCAAGCACCGCGAAAATAGCGGAAATGTTAAAAGTCCCGGACGGATTAAACCGCCTCATTTTCGATACGGAGGTTTTGTTTGACAGCTACAAACACGACAATAGCGTAATGCGATGGAATTTGTATACTCCCGATAAAGTTCTCGGCAGGCTGGAAGATTTACGGCTTGAACGGGTGCATTTTACCGCGGACAATCACAACCGCATGGAAACCGGAAGATTTATCACCGAAGATGAGCTTGACAGCCTTTTTCTTCGCGGAAGCGGCTTTAGCGAGAGCAAAATTCGGATTTATCAATTTTTTACAGAGAATACCGATACCAAAGAACGAATAAATTTTTTAAAAACCGAGTACGGCACAGGCGGGACCGGGGCGGACGTATTCTCGGAACGGCACGGAGCGAAAGGCATAACATTCAGCCGCGACGATATATTTTCGCCTAATGCGAAAGTCGATATATCATGGAGCAAAGCGACCTCACGCATTGACAGACTGATAAAATCCGGACGGTATCTTACGGAAAAACAGATCGCCGAAGATATTCCGAGATATAACGAGAGGCGTGAACGGGAGCGCATACGCGGCGAACAGATACGCTTTGTTCAAAGCGCAAGCGAAATGTCACCGCAGGAGCGCTTTGCAACGCTTACGACAAGGCTTGAGTATTACATAAACACGATAGACTTATCGGACCGAAGACATATCGAAAGCGCGGGACTGTCTGATTTGATAGGAGCAGATAAGTTTCGGCTTGCCGATATGATCAAAAATTCGGATAAACGCGCTGAAATTATAGATTGCTTAGAAACGATTAAAGGGCGTACTCCCGATGTGTACGCCCGGAGCAATGCATATAATATAGCCGAGGAGTTAAAGGAATTTCAGGTCATCAACATACACAGAGTCGGAGACTTCTATGAAGTTTACGGCGATGACGCGGAAAAAGCGTCCGAAATACTCGGATTTACCACAACGACTAAGCATATTGACGGCGAAGATATTGTTATGACAGGTTTTCCCGCATTTAATATTGACTTTTACGAAGAAGAACTGAATAAAAACGGCATTGCCCTAAATATAGTTTCCGATGTTGCCTCCGTTATGCCGGAAACGGATGAACATATTGCCGCGGATATTTCTGAAACCGATGATACAGACAAAAACCATGATGATCTCATCGGTCGGGAACTTGAGATAGATGATCGAAAATTTGTGATCGACAGCATATCGGAGACCGGCGGCGATGTCACTATGCGGGATATATCCTTTGAGAATGATGTCGGATTTCCCATAAGCAGAGTTGAAAAAATAGGTATGGTTCGGCGTATTCTTAACGAGCAGAAAGAGCCTATTGTCCCGAATAATAATATACAAACACCTGTAACAATTGCGGGGAATATAATATATCCCGAAATTCCTATGCCGGAACGTGTTAATTTTCGTATCACAGACGATAATCTTGGTGTCGGCGGGGCTAAAGAGAAGTTTAATAATAATATAAACGCCATAATGACGCTCAAAAAATGCGAGAGCGAAAATCGGCTTGCTATGCCGGAGGAGCAGGAAATCCTTTCAAAATATGTGGGCTGGGGAGGTTTGCAGGAAGCGTTTGACGAAACCAAGCAAAATTGGAGCAATGAGTATTTACAGCTTAAAGGTCTGCTTACGGATGATGAATATATATCGGCAAGAGAAAGCACGCTGACGGCGTTCTATACACCGCCCGCGGTGATCAGATCCGTATATACCGCGCTTGAAAACATGGGGCTAAGGCAGGGCAATATTTTAGACCCGGCTATGGGTATAGGTAATTTTGAGGGTATGCTGCCCGACAGCCTCAAAGACTGCAAGATGTACGGGGTGGAGATCGACAGTATTTCAGGCAGGATAGCGCACCAGCTTTATCAGAAAAACACCATTGCGATAAAAGGCTACGAGGATACGGACCTTCCGGACAGCTTTTTCGATGCGGCGGTAGGCAATGTGCCGTTCGGTCAGTTTAAAGTCGCAGACAGGAAATATGACAGACATAACTTTTTGATACACGACTATTTTTTCGCTAAAACACTTGATAAAGTCCGTCCGGGCGGTGTAATAGCTTTTGTTACTTCAAGCGGGACGATGGATAAGAAAAACTCAAGTGTGCGCAAATATATCGCGCAGAGGGCGGAGCTGATCGGCGCTGTGCGTCTGCCGAACAACACGTTTAAGGCAAACGCGGGCACAGAGGTAACATCTGATATAATATTCCTTCAAAAGCGTGACCGTTTAATTGATATTGAACCCGAATGGGTGCATCTAGGCATAGATGAAAACGGATTTGCAATAAATCAATATTTTGTCGATAATCCGAACATGATCCTCGGTGAAATGGTTGAAGAAAGCGGTCCGTTCGGTATGCAGCTTAATTGTAAAGCCCGTGACGGCGCAAACCTTAACGAGCTTTTAAACGCTGCTGTGCAAAACTTAGACGCCCGTATCACGGAGTACGAGTTCGGCGGCGCCGAAGCTGCGGATGCAGAATACATACCCGCCGATCCTAATGTGAGGAATTATTCATACACGGTTGTGGACGGTGATATATATTACCGCGAAAACAGCGTGATGCACAAAGTCAATGTTTCCAAAACAGCCGAGAACCGTATTAAGGGAATGATTGAGATCCGTGACTGCGTAAGAACGCTGATCGAATATCAGACCGAAGGTTATTCAAACGCGGAAATTAAAAATCAGCAATTAAAGCTCAATACTTTGTATGACAAGTACACCAAAAAATACGGACTGATAAATTCACGCGGCAACAATATGGCGTTTTCCGCGGACAGCGGGTATTTCCTGCTGTGTTCTCTTGAGATCCTTAATGACAACGGGGAACTTGAGCGCAAGGCGGATATGTTCACAAAACGCACCATAGGCGCAAAACAGGAAATATCCCATGTTGACACAGCAAGCGAGGCGCTGGCGGTGTCGATCGGCGAGAAAGCCGAGGTTGATATGGAATATATGTCCGGTCTTACCGGAAAGTCGGAAGATGAACTCTTTAATGACTTGCAAGGAGTGATATTCTTAAATCCTCTCTACGGGATAAGCGGATCCGAGAAGAAATACTTGACAGCCGATGATTATCTGTCCGGAAATGTCCGGGAAAAGCTGAGAACAGCGAAGGCTAAAGCCGAATCCGACGACAGATATGCGATAAATGTCGAGGCTCTTGAAAAAGTGCAGCCAAAAGACCTGACTGCCGCTGAAATATCGGTTCGTCTCGGCACAACTTGGATTCCCGAATCGGATTACCGCGACTTTATACACGAGCTGCTTACGCCGTCTTTCTGGGCAAGGGAGAATATAAATCTCGGCTATACTCCGTACACGGGAGTATGGAACATTTCAAGAAAAAGCTATGATCGTGGCAATGTGAAAGTGTATAACACATACGGCACAGACCGAAAAAACGCCTATGAAATAATAGAGGAAACCCTTAACCTTAAAGATGTCCGCGTATTTGACTATGTGGAAGATGAAAACGGAAACAGAAAAGCTGTTTTAAATTCCAAGGAGACAACAATCGCTCAACAGAAACAGCAGGCAATCAAAGACGCGTTTCAGGAATGGATATGGAAAGACCCGCAAAGGCGCGAAAGACTTACGAAAATGTATAACGAAAAATTTAATTCCATACGCCCGAGAGAGTACGACGGAAGTCATATAAGGCTGCCCGAGATGAATCCCGAAATAAAACTGCGTAAGCATCAGAAAAACGCTGTCGCCCGCATATTGTACGGAGGCAACACACTCCTCGGTCATGTTGTGGGCGCGGGCAAGACTTGGACTATGGCTGCCGCGGCTATGGAGAGCAAGAGATTGGGACTTTGCAATAAGTCCCTTTTTGTTGTTCCGAACCATCTGACCGAGCAGTGGGCAAGCGAGTTTTTACAGCTTTATCCCGGAGCAAATATTCTGGTAGCCTCAAAAAAGGATTTTGAAACAAAAAATCGAAAGAAATTTTGCGGCAGGATCGCCACAGGCGATTATGACGCAGTGATAATCGGACACAGCCAGTTCGAGAAAATACCCGTGTCAATAGAAAGACAGCGTATGCTGCTGAGCCGTCAGCTTAACGAAATAGTTACGGGAATAATCGAGGCTAAAGAGAGCCGCGCCGAGAGATTTACGATTAAACAGCTCGAAAAAACAAGACGTAGCGTTGAAACAAAACTCAAAAGTTTAAATGACCAAAGCAAGAAAGACGATGTTATAACCTTTGAGCAATTAGGCATAGACAAGCTGTTTGTGGACGAGGCGCATTTTTACAAAAATTTGTACCTCTACACAAAAATGAGAAATGTGGGCGGTATCGCGCAGACCGAGGCTAAAAAATCGTCCGATCTGTTTATGAAGTGCCGCTATTTAGACGAGCTGACCGGAAGCCGCGGTATATGCTTTGCCACAGGCACGCCGATCTCAAACAGTATGGTTGAGCTATATACAATGCAGAGGTATTTGCAGTATGACACTATCGCGGCCAAAGGGCTTCAGAACTTTGACGCGTGGGCTTCAACTTTCGGTGAAACCGTTACAGCGATAGAGCTTGCGCCCGAGGGCAGCGGATATAGAGCTAAAACACGGTTTGCCAAATTTTACAACCTTCCCGAGCTTATGAATATGTTTAAAGAATCCGCAGATATTCAGACAGCCGATATGCTTAAACTTCCCGTGCCGGCGGCGGATTTTCACAACATTGCCGTAGAACCGACGGAAATACAGAAAAGAATAGTAAAGAGTCTTTCCGAAAGAGCGGAACGTGTTCGCAAGCAGACAGTTGATCCGACAGTCGATAATATGCTTAAAATAACCAACGACGGAAGAAAACTTGCGCTTGATCAGAGACTGATTGATCCTATGCTGCCGGATGAGACGCAGACAAAGGTGAGTATTTGCGCCGATAAAGTCTATGACATTTGGAGAAAAACAACCGAAAACATCGGCGCGCAGCTCCTGTTTTGCGACTTGTCAACGCCCAAGTCCGACGGTGAGTTCAGCGTATATAACGATATACGGGACAAGCTGACAGACAAAGGCATACCGGAATCCCAAATTGCTTTTATCCATGAAGCAAAGAACGAGGCTCAGAAAAAAGAGTTGTTTGCTTCGGTCAGAAATGGGAAAGTCCGTATACTGCTCGGCTCAACACAGAAGATGGGCGCCGGAACCAATGTTCAGAAGCATTTGGTTGCAATGCACGACCTTGACTGCCCATGGCGTCCGTCGGATCTTGAACAGCGTTTAGGACGAATTGTGCGTCAGGGAAACCTTAACGACAGAGTTGATATTTACAGATATGTCACCAAAGATACATTTGACAGCTATATGTATCAGCTTGTGGAACATAAACAGAAATTCATATCGCAGGTAATGACAAGCAAATCTCCGGTTCGTTCCGCCGAGGATATAGATGAAGTCGCGCTGTCATATGCGGAAATAAAGGCTCTGGCTACGGGAAATCCGCATATAAAAGAAAAAATGGAGCTCGACACCGAAGTCGCAAAGCTGAAGCTGCTTAAATCTAACTTTTTGACACAGAAGTATGCCCTTGAGGATAAGATAATAAAATACTACCCAGAGCAGATACGCTCCTATGAGGGAAAGATAAGCGGAGCGCAGAAAGATATTAAAATAATCGAGCAGCATCCGAGGACGGACGAATCGTTTAATCCTATGGAGCTTAACGGCGCTGTATATACGGACAAAGAGCAGGCGGGAAAGCGGCTTATCGAGATATGCAAGTCAACCAATTCGGCCTCGGAAGTTCCTATCGGAAACTACCGAGGCTTTGATATGAGCATATATTATGAGCCTTTTTACTTGAAATACATGATGGCGCTCAAAGGTAGCTTGTCATACAGCATTGAGCTCGGAACAGACACATTCGGCAATATCCGAAGGATAGACAATGCTCTTGAAAGCATACCTGCGCGATTGGAGAAGTTTAAGACAAGCCTCGCTGAAACAAAGCAGCAGTTTGAAAATGCGAAAACAGAAGCGGCAAAGGATTTTCCGCAGAACGACGAGCTGGAGGAAAAGTCAAAGCGTCTTGCCGCATTGGACGCTCTGCTCAATATGGACAAAAAGCAAAGCGAAGCGGTAGACGTATCCGTGCCCGATGATGATCAAGACAAACGGAAAAACAGAGAAATTGAGAGATAGGAGAAAAATATGATTAATTTTAATATGTATACCACCGAAGAATTAAGAGACAGGCTTTATGAAAAAGCGTCCGGCGAACAAGATCGTTTTATATCTAAGCTGAAAACACTTACACCGGAACAAATCATTGAAGCCTCATACGAGAAAGTCATTCGCGATGATATACTAATAGTATTTGAAGGCGATGATATTTCGCGAAAGCAGACCATCGAGCTTTTAAAGCTGAAAGAACCTCTCGCGGACTGCTATGCAAGATGGCTTCACAATGATTTTTCGCACATGGATATGCTCAGAGACACGATAAGCGAATTTGCGGATGACTTGGTTAAGTATAGCGAGCAAAAGAAAAAGCATAACAGGCATCAGCCGGAACGATGAAACAGTTGTCAATCAGTTTGTGCTGTCAGACTGCTTAATATATAACGCTCAAATCAAAACACATTGACAAAAGATCATCCGAGCGGTATAATATTGACAAGTAAAAATCAATCTCGCATGATTGCAATGGGGGGAAATATGGATATTCATGATGCCGCGCGGATAAAAGACGGTTATGACAAGAAAACCGGACTGCCGCTTGATAAGGGATATTTGGAATGCGGTCTGCCGAGATATTTGCAGACTTCACTTGAGAATATGAAAAAATCCTGGGCAATAGAAGACAGCGGCGAAGCCGATATGCACTGGGATCTGTATTGGTGCGAGCTTAACGCGGATATAAATTCCGCCGAGGTGGATAAACTCATTTCAAGCGAGCAAGCATGGTATTTAAGAGAGAAGTATCTGCGTATGCAAAGGGGTGAACCTTTATGATAGATTTTACCGATTTGCCAAAGCGAAAAAAGACCTATACCGGAGCAAACGGCAGCAAAATATCCGTAATATACGGCGGCGAGCAATATATGCTTAAATTTCCCGCGCTGTCGCTCCGCAATAAAAACTTGAGCTATACCAACAGCTGCGTTTCCGAATATATCGGATGTCACATTTTTGAGAGCGTGGGAATTTCCGCTCAAAAGACGCTTTTAGGAACATATACCATAAACGGGAAACAAAAGATCGTGGTGGCCTGCAAGGATTTTACAAGCGCCGGAGTGACGCTTCAGGATTTCGCCTCGCTGAAAAACACGATCATCGACTCGGAACATAACGGATACGGAACGGAACTGAGCGATATTATGAACGCAATCAGCGAGCAGGACGCCGTAAACTCGGAGGATTTACGGGATTGGTTCTGGGATGTATTTATCGTTGACGCTCTTTTGGGCAACTGGGACAGACACAACGGCAATTGGGGATTTTTGTACGATATAAATATGGACGAGATGACGATCGCGCCCGTTTATGATTGCGGGAGCTGCCTTTTTCCCAATGCGGACGAGGAAGTTATGAGAAAGACAATAGCAGACCGAGACGAGATAAACTTTCGCGTGTTTAATATCCCTCTGTCGGGAATAAAGCTAAACGGAGAGAAGATAAACTATTTTGATTTTATTTCATCGGTTTCAAACAAAGACTGCAACAAGGCATTAAAGCGTATTGTGCCAAAAATAAATATGAATGAAATTTGCGGAATAATCGATGACACTCCGTTTATTACGGATCTTCAAAAGACATTTTATAAGACTATGCTCAAAGAGCGAAAGGAACGAATACTTGACTTTTCACTGCAAAAACTGGAAGAGCGTGATCGCGAAAAACATATGCCGGAAAGATAAATATTTGGAATAAAAAAGCCTGTCGGTTAATACAATCGGCGGGCTTTTTTTATCGGAAATGAAGGAGATGCGAATGAGAGAACTAAAAAACGGAACAAAAATCATAGGCGTTGATACCGGATACGGTAATATCAAGACTGCGAATACTGTAACACCGACAGGCTTGATCGAATATGACACACCGCCGATATTTTCCGGAAACATTCTTGAATATAACGGAAAATATTATCGCTTCGGCGAAACTCATAAGGAATTCATCGCCGACAAAACAGCCGATGAGGATTTCTATATCCTCACACTGATGGCTGTCGCGCGGGAGCTGAAGCGCTCACGGATATATAACGCCGATGTATATCTTGCCGAAGGACTGCCGCTCACTTGGGTAAGGGTACAGCGTGACAAATTCAGAGCCTACCTTATGCGGAACAAATCCGTTGATTTTAAGTTTACCGACAAAGACTTTCATATAAACTTTGTCGGATGCAGCATTTATCCGCAGGGGTACCCCGCTGTAATAGAGCGGATAGATGAGTTAAAAGGAGCGAATATGCTCGCGGACATCGGCAGCGGCACGATCAACATTTTATACATAAATAATAAGAAGCCGATCGAGAGCAAATCGTGGACTGAAAAGCTCGGTGTAAACCAATGCGCTGTCAGGATCGAAAACGCGCTTATGGATAACTTCGGCATTAAAATCGACCGGAGCATAACAGACAGCTTTTTAAAGCACGGCACAGCGGATATATGCGCCGAATATTTAGAGCGCATGAACAAAATCGCAGCCGAATATACGACGGAAATTTTTGAGACGCTGTATAAGTACGAATATGACCCAAGCCTTATGCGGCTTTGGATAACGGGCGGAGGCGGCAGACTGATAAAATATTTCGGGAAATACAGCGTCGACAGAGTGACCATTATTGATGATATATGCGCCGCCGCCAAAGGACTTGAATATATAGCTGATGCGTGGCTTCGGCGAGGCACAAATATATGAGCCGAAAACGCGGCACAAGCATACGCTTCGACCTTGATGACCCGATCGGTATGAAAGCATGGGAATACTTGCAGACTATGAATAAAAAAGTTTTTAAGTCGTATTCTCATGCCGTCGCCGTTGCTTTGGTTGAATATTTTGACAGGTATTATGACGAGAGTGACAAGCCTTCCGAAAAACAGGATTTAGCAAAGCTGGTAGCGGATGAAGTAATAGAGCGCTTCAAAAGTATTTTGCCTGAATATACGGATGGTTTTAAATCTCAAACCACTGCCGAAGTGTCAAACGAAGCTGCGGGAAACGCAAATATAGATTGGGACTTTATCGGAGCCGGCTGATTGGTATCAAATTTATGCGATTTGATACCAATTTTTTTATGCAAATAAAAGTTGGTATCAAAATCGGCTGATTTGGTATCAGGAACGCTATATAAATATATAACAGGAGGACATTATGAAAAAGAATTACAAAGTATCGGTAACTTTTACCGCAGGCAAAGAGTTTAACATAAAGGCGGAAAGCCCCGAGGCGGCTGTAAACTGCTTTTTGGACACATTTATCAACACCGACTTCATAACCGTGAACAACGCCGACATCGCGGAAACCTTCGTGAACTGCGGGAACTCCGATGGTGAAGACGAGATCGTATCTGAGAATTTTATTCGCGTCGGCGAGGGATTTATTACATACGATGAGTGGATGGGCGATTATTCCAAGCACGATGAAGATTCCGAGGGCATGCCCGGCGAGTCGGCGTTTGACACAACCGAGGAACTTGTACCGTATATGCCGGAGGAATAGGAGTATATACTCTAAAGACTTGCAAGCATAGCATTTTGACGGCAAAATGCAAACTTGTTAGGGGCGAGCCCCTAATACCCCACAGCAAAAGGAGAGGATTTTTTGCAGGAAAGAAAAACAAAAATTTCGGTACGGCTCTCATCTGCGGAACATACGCATCTCAGAAAGCAAGCTGAGATTGCCGGCTTAAAAATGGAGCCGTTTATCCGCGCCCTCATTATGGGCATAGAAATCAGACCGCGCCCGCCCGATAATATTTCCAAGCTGCTTCGGGAGATAAACGCTATCGGCAATAACATAAATCAGATTGCGCGCAAGGCGAACATAAATAATGCCGTGAGCCGCGACGATATTGATGAGGTTTTAAAACTTCTCAGAGAAATATATCGAATAGTGAAGTACTGATGGCGATCACTAAAGTATATGCCGTGCGGCATCAGTTAAAAAGAGCGATAAGTTACGCCGCGAATGAGGAAAAGACGGCTCTGTGCAATATTATTGACTATGCCGCAAATCCGTCCAAAACCGAACAGCGGCTTTTTGAAAGCAGTATTAACTGCATGAGTGTCGAAACCGCATACAATGAGATGATGGAGACAAAACACAAATTCGGAAAAGAAGGTAAGGTCCTTGCTTATCACTATATCCAATCATTTGCACCCGGCGAGGTTACACCCGAACTTGCACATAAAATAGGATGCGAGTTTGCCGCCGAGTGCTTCGGTGACAGATTTGAAGTTGTCATCGGAACGCATCTTGATAAAAACCATCTCCATAATCACGTTATTGTTAATTCGGTTTCATTTACTGACGGTGGGAAATTCCGTTCTACACCCAAAAGCTACTATAATATAATCCGCAAAACGTCAGACAGGCTGTGCAGGGAGTATGAACTGTCCGTGATCGAACAGCCCAAGCGCAGAGGCAAGCATTACGCCGAATGGAGCGCTGAAAGACAGGGCAAGCCCACAATAAGAGGTCAGATGCGCGAGGAACTCGATGAAATAATAAAGCAGTCATACACAATAAGCGAGTTTTGGACGATCCTTAAACGGCGCGGTTATGTTATCTCTCGGCACGGCGAGAATGTGCTGCATACCTCAATAATACCGCCTTACGGAAAAAGAGCGATCAGGCTCGACAGTCTGGGCGACGATTATTCGGAGGAAAGTATAAAGGAACGAATATCGGCGCAAAGAAACGGGATAGTATCGGTTCCACCGCAAAGGGCAAAACAATTTCGCTACAGCGGCGACATAAGAAAACATAAGCCTAAAAAACTGCGCGGTTTTCAGGCGCTGTACTTTCATTATCTGTACTTCTTTAATTTAATACGCAGGAAACGGACACCGCAGCGGGTGTCATTTTTTATGCGCAACGAGATCATAAAATTCGAGAGGTATCAGAAACAAATGAAATTTTTGCGGCTCAACAACATTGAAACAGCGGCAGATCTGGAAGAATTCAGATGTCGAACCGAAGAAAAAATCAATGATTTGATTGATGAGCGTAAAAATGTGTATTCGGAAAGAACGCCCGAGAATGAGACTGAGATTAAGTCAAAAGCCGCAGAGATCAACCGTAGGCTCTGCCTGATGCGCGGCGATATCCGTATGTGCGATAAAATATTATCGGATTCAAAACACATTGCCGATAAACAGCGGCAGGCCGATGAAATTATAAAGCAAAAGGAGGTGGTGAGAAATGGATACAAGCGGGGAAGTCGCTGATTTGTTTGTAAAAGAGGGTATTCAGATTACCGAGGCGACAGCTAAACTTGCGGGGCTCGGGGCAAAGAATCTTGCTGCTATCATAGTCGCGCTTTTGAAAGATAACAACAAACTGCAAGGCAAAACCAATATGAAGCAACTGCTCAAATCGGAAAAGCCGCTTTGTATAGTAACTCTGCGAAAGTCCGATTTATCAAAATTTAATAACGAGGCGAAAAAGTACGGCGTTTTGTATTCCGCGGTAACAGACAACACATCTAAAACCGAGTATTGTGACGTTATTGCCAAGCAGGAGGATATAAGCAAGCTCAACTACATCATAGAAAAGCTTGGTATAGTCGTTCCGAAGTCGGCGCAGGAAAAACCTGAACAGGAAAAAACAGAAGAAAAGACGGCTCCGAAGCAGGAGTCCGGGAAAAGCGCCGATAATAAAACGCCAAAAAAAGAGAGACCCCGTATAAACGAAAATCAGCGAGGGAAGCAATCAACAATATACGGGGATACAGCCGCCGCGGTCAGGAATACTAAACCCTCTGTGAAAGCAAAAATAAATAAAATACGCTCAAAGTCAAAGAGCGGATCGGTAAAGCCTAAGCAGAAAGGAATATCAAGATAAATGAAAACTAAATCTTTACGGAAAATCCGTGAACCGCCCGATGATATTATTGGCGGTTTTTTCATTTTAAAAATTTTTAAAGGAGATAAAATTTATGTTTAGAAACAATAAAATCAAAACGATCATTTCAATGATACTTGCCGTGTGTATGCTGACTTCAATGACGTCAGCCGTATTCGCGGCGCAGTCGAACGAGTATACAGACCCCGCGGATGTGTGGCTTGAGGCGAGCGGCAGAACGAACGAGTTTGACGTAAACGCGACTATCACATACGAGACGCAGTTTTGTTTCGTGTGCATGATGGAAACGTCCATGATGAACTACCGCGTGCCG
Source organism: uncultured Monoglobus sp. (assembly GCA_947624775.1). Taxonomy (GTDB): domain Bacteria; phylum Bacillota; class Clostridia; order Monoglobales; family Monoglobaceae; genus Monoglobus. The sequence continues at coordinate 25,440 of CANQLT010000014.1, read as the reverse complement.
GAGTATACTAAGTCCGGTGAGACGGCATTAAATCATAACGTCATGTATTCGGACGGTACCTGTATCGATGGTGTATCTACCGGAAATATTGACGACGGCAACCCCGGCGTTGACTCATTCTATACCGGCTATCATTGGACCAAAAGTATCTGCCAGAACTGCGGAACGATAAACAGCGTTGACCCGGTTGAATATTACGACCACGGGAAAAACGTATATATCCTGTATAGCTGCGACAGCAACTTTTTCCTTGATTTCGACAACACGACATATACATACCACGATGACGAGACTCATACTACGGTTTTGAAGAAAGGTCAATACTGCCAGTTCTGCAAAGGAACATACGCAAGAGCGACCACTCAGACCGATCCCCACGTTATGGACGAAAAGGTTGAGGCACAGCTTGGCAATCAAAGATTTCATGTGACCGGAATATGTAACGTGTGCGGTTACAACAAGGACAGCTATGTTCTTGCCAAATCCGTTGTTCAGAACTACTACGGCAGGGTTGACGGACAGCCTCATTCAATCGTGCTCAGCGACTTATCCGAAAAGGGTGTGAACACAAGCATACGTTTTGGCGAGAGTGCGGATAGCTGCACTCTGACATCGGCGCCAAGCTATACCGATGAAGGCTATTATCCCGTATACTACGAGATAACATATACCTACGGCGGAACTCCTATGATCGAGGACGGCGTATCATACGTCTGGCTGATCGACACGGATAAAAAGAGTGACATTCCTATGGCGACTTCAGCCGAGGTTCATGTTCACGATTTCCGTTTTCTCGAAACGGTAAGGCCTACCTGTACCGAGCTTGGCTATGACAGATTTCAGTGCGACGGCTGCGGAGCGCTTCAAAAGACAAATTACACGCCTGCCACCGGACACGATTATGAAAAAGTTGTAATCAGAGAGCCGAGCTGCACTCAAGGCGGATATGAACTAAACACCTGTCAAAAGTGCGGAGCCTTCTATACAGAGAGCACGTCCATGATCGCTCATACCTACGAGCAGAACAAGATAGAAGCTACCTGTACCACGAACGGATATACGGAGCACCGCTGTACACGCTGCGGTATCTCATACAACACAGACTTAACACCGCTTAAAAAGCATAACTACAACGCCAAGATAACTAATCCCACCTGTACGGCTAAGGGCTTCACGACATACACCTGCGACGGCTGCGGCGAGAGCTACATTAGCGACTACACCGAACCTCAGGGGCATAGCTGGAACAACGGACATCTTGTTACGTCAGCTACCTGTGAGGGCGCGGGCATTATCGAGTATGACTGTACCCGCTGCGGCGAAACAATGATAGGGGCGGTCAATCCCAAAGGCCATACACCCGGACCGGCCGCTGCTTGTACCGCTCCACAGACCTGTACAGTATGTGGCGCGGTCATCGCTCAGGCAAGAGGACACCGATACAGTATAAGGACGGTAACGCCGACCTGTACAACGGACGGTTATACGGAGTATACTTGCCTTGACTGCGGCGTGAGATATATCGACAACCACATAGCGCGGACATATCATAATTACCGCACCGTGGTAACTCCCGCAACCTGTACATCGTTCGGGTATACAACGTATACCTGTAACGACTGCGGCGAAACATTTAAGTCAGACTATACCGACAAAACTCCCCACCATTATCATGTAAAAGTGACGCCGCCCACCTGTACCGAGTTTGGATTCAGCACATACACTTGCGCCAACTGCAGTGATGAGTATGTGAGCGACTACGTTGAAACAGTAGAGCATAACTACAAAAAGCAGACGGTTGAGCCGACTTGCACGGAAAACGGATATACGGTATACACCTGTCCCGACTGCGGTAAGGAATATATTGGCGACTACAAGGACGAAAAGCAGCATGAGTTCGAAAAAGAAGTGACAGAACCGAAATGCTTGGAAATGGGATATACGGTTTACACTTGCAGCGACTGCGATTACACTTACACCGCGGACTATACAAATCCTACCGGTCACAACTTCAAAGAAACGGTGACAGAACCGACCTGCACCGAGCAGGGCTATTCAACATTTTCCTGTAAAAACTGTGATTACAGCTATACCGGAAAAGAGACAGCAAAAACGCCGCACAGCTTTACCGAAGACGTGACCGAGCCTACATGTGCGGAAATGGGCTATACGGTTTTCACTTGCTCTGACTGCGAGTATTCCTATACGGGAGCGTATACCAACGCCGCGGGCCATAAGTATGACACGGATGTTGTCGAGCCCGACTGTGAACACATGGGATATACAATCTACACCTGTTCCGTATGCGGCGACAGCTATGTCGGTGATTACACCGATCCTGCCGGACATAAGTACAAGTCAAAAGTAAAAATTCCCACCTGTACCGAAATGGGCTATACCACGTATACCTGTGAGATATGCGGCGAGAGCTACAAAGGCGACTACAAAAATCCTTTGGGGCACAAGTATGAGGAAAATGTCACGGAAGCTACTTGTACAGAACTTGGATATACCACATATTTCTGTATAATGTGCGGAGAACGCCACAAAGGGAATGAGACCGCGACCATACCGCATAACTACACAAAAACCGTCACCGAGCCTACCTGTACCACAATGGGATATACAACATATACCTGCCGTGAGTGCGGATATACATATAACGGAGATTACACTGATCCGCTCGAACACAAGTATGCGGGTGAGGCAACCGAGCCGACCTGTACTAAAATGGGTTACATCACCTACACTTGCTCGGAATGCGGTGACAGCTATATCGGCAACTACCTTGATCCTACCGGTCACATGTATGCCGAAACCGTAACAGACGCAACTTGCACCGAACTCGGTTATACCACGTTTACCTGTCTGATTTGCGGCGAGACACACAAGGCGAACGAGACGGCTTTAGTACCGCACAAGTTTAACAAGACTGTCAAAAAACCAACCTGCAAGGAAATGGGCTATACCGTATATACCTGTAAAGACTGCGGATATACCTACACCGGCGACTACAAAGACCCGTCGGGACACAGATATGACGAAACGATCACAGACCCGACCTGTGTTCATATGGGATATACAACCAAAGCCTGTAGGATATGCGGCGACAGCTTTAAGACCGACTACACCGATCCCACAGGCCACAAGTATGAGGAGATTGATGTCGGCGCAACCTGCACGGAGCTTGGCTATACCGAATATACCTGTACAGTCTGCGGTGAGACGCACCGAGGCAACGAAACGGCGACAATTCCGCATAACTACAGCAAGACAGTAACAGAGCCGACCTGTAAGGATTTGGGATTCACGACATACACCTGCGCCGATTGCGGATATACCTTTGACGGCGAATATGTTGAGCCTCCCGGGCACACTCCCACGGGCTGGATAATCGACGAGCCCGCCACAATCGACCATGACGGCAGCAAGCATATTGAGTGTTCCGTATGCGGCGAAGTTTTAGACAGCGCGGTTATCCCGAAGCTGACCGATAAGGACAATTCAGACGAGGATGGCTATTCAAAAGTCGGAAAGTACACCATAATCCTGATCGACAAGAACAGCAAGCCTATCTTCAACAGCGAGATCACCATAGATGCCGAGGACAATATATCGATAAATCTTCCGAGCGGCAGGCTTCTTGACTATGAGGATATAACCACGATAACCGTTACATACACCGACAGCAAGGAACCGGCGGAAAATCTTAATATTATTGTGACCGATGAAAACAGCAATGTCGCAAGAGGAACGACTGACGAGAACGGACAGCTTAAAGTGCCGAACAACAGCAGTTCAACGGGCGACAGCAACGGCACGGTAGGCGGTGAGAACGAGGACAGCAAGTTCACCTATGTTGTCACCGTCACCGATAAGAGCAACAAACTGATCGCCGACTGCAATATTTTCGTTGATGAAAACGGCGGTATATTCGTACAGCTTCCCGCCGGCGCTTTAATGGATTTTGACAACCGTGTGACCGTAACGGTCAAAAATCAGTCGGGAGTAGGTATTCGGGGCGTAAATGTAACTATATCCGATGAAAACGGCAAGACCGAGAGCGGAACCACAAACGCCTACGGCATACTGACCGTTCCCAACGGCAACAGCGGATACACGGATGAAAAGGGGTTTGTTAATGTGAACGCGTTTATGATTATTGTAGAAGATGAAACCGGATATATCCGTGACGCGTATGTAACATTCAGCGAGCAGGAACAGATAAAAGTTGAGCTGCCGGAGGGCAAATACATAGACTACAAAAACCGAACCACCGTTACCGTGCTGATGAAGGACGGCACATCGGTAGAAAACACCAATGTTACGGTTTCGGACTATTCCGGCAGAAGCCGCAGCGGATTAACCAATTCCGAGGGCAAAGTGACTGTTCCGCCGTGGAGCGAGGATTACACCGACGAAAACGGTGAAGCGGCAGTTGACGGTATGACCGTTATTGTGGAGGACGAAACCGCGAGAATAAAGGATGCGCTGGTATGCCACGGCTTAGACGAGATAACAGTAGCATTGCCCGCTACGCATGAGATAAACTCCGATAACCATATCATAGTTACGGTACTTAGAGGCGATGAGCCTGTTGTAAACAAGGCTGTTGTCGTAACGGATATATCCGAGGCGAGCGAAAAGGGCTATACGGACGAAAACGGTCAGGTGATTGTGCCGCCACTTGATGAGGACTACACAGACGAGGGCGGAACGGCAAGAGTTCACGGCTATACGGTTATCGTCAATGACGAGACGGAGTTTATCGAGGACGCGTATGTTGAATATGCGGAAGAAAAAATATCCGTAAAACTTCCCGAAGAAAAATATATCAACTATGACAACCGAATTACCATAACGGTGCTTGAAGGGGAAAAGCCCGTGCCTGATATGAATGTCACGATTTCGGATATACTCGAAAAATCAATGTCGGGCGTGACGGACGCCGAGGGAAAGGTTGTTATCCCTCCGCTTAACGAGGACTATACCGACGCGGACGGTCAGGCGTATGTTAATGATTGGAACGTAACTGTTGAAAACCGCAGCGGGATGATTGAGGATGCTTATGTAACGGTCAATGACGGAAAAATATCCGTTAAACTTCCCGATAAATATACGCTGACCGCCTCAAATCAGACCACGGTGACGGTCACAAATTCCGAGGGTGAGCCGGTCAAGGATGTTTCCGTAACAGTTACGGACAAGAACAGCGCCATAGTCGCAAAGAATACCGACAGTAAAGGTCAAATAACCGTGCCCGTTAAAACTTCCGGTGGCGGAGGCGGCGGTTCCGGCTCCGGCTCAGGCGGCGGATACGGCGGATTTACTACGTCTAATTCCTACACCGTCACGGTAGTTGACAAGGACGGCAAGACTGTTAATGTATCAACATCATTCAGCGGCAACAATATTGACGTCACCCTGCCGAACAACATAAAACTTGACGGAGGCAACTACTACACAATAACCGTTACCGATAGAAACGGAGTGAAAAAATCGGACATGACTGTAACATTAAAAGATATATACGGCAGCTCAAGCAGCGGTGTTACCGACACAAACGGTCAGGTGGTTCTTCCCGCTGTTGAACATAAGTCATACATCACCGGTTATCCGGGCGGTATATTTGACCCAGATGGAAACATGACCCGAGCCGAGGCGTCTGCGATATTCGCGAGAAATATATCGGAGCGCAAGGGCGAAGTAATAAAGGAGGGTAAAAGCTCATTTTGGGATATAGAGAATGACGAATGGTTCGCGCCGTATGTTGCGTATCTTGAAAAGTACAACATAATAACCGGGTATGAGAACAAAACATTTTTGCCTCAGAACCGCATAACCCGCGCCGAGTTTGTGGCGATGTCGGTTAGGTTTTATGAGTTGTTCGACAAGACCGAGACATCGGCGGACAATCTGTTCACCGACGTGAAGCCGAGCCATTGGGCTTTGGGCTATATAAACACCGCCACAACAATGGGCTGGATAAAAGGCTACACAGACGGAACATTTATGCCGAACAGCAACATCACCCGCGCCGAAGTTGTGACGATAGTCAACCGCATGACCGACAGACACCCCGACAGCGCCTACATCGACAAAAACATTACGGCGGTAAACAAGTTCTCCGACCTCAAAGACAAAGCCTATTGGGCCTTCTATGAGATTTTGGAAGCCGCTACAACGCACACCGCGGCTGTGATAAACAATTCCGAAATGTGGGTAAAATAAAAAACATTCGAGAAAGCAGTCTTATTTTTAAAGGAGTGTGATGCCGATGAAAAAATTCTATCGGAAGTGGGATGACAGCAGTTGAACAGGCAGGAGAATAACAGAAACGCAGGTATAATGTTTGCGCTGCTGTCGCCTTTAGTGATTTGGTTCGCTTTAATTGTTGCGGAGTGCTATGAGGACGGACTGAAGCTGTTTGATTTACTGGAGCGAGTGACGCTGAGCGTTAATTCGCCGACAAAAATATATATAAATCAATACAGTTTAAAGTTTGTTTTCTTCGCGCTTTTCGCATATGCTATGGCGATCGGGCTGTACTTTACTTCAATAACAAACAGCAGACCGGGTGAGGAACACGGCTCGGCGGCATGGGGTTCGATTTCCGCGGCAGCTCAGAAATATACCGACAAGAAAGAAAGTATGAACAACTTAATTCTGTCAAAAAGGCTGCGCCTCAGTCTAAACGCCAAGAGCCACAGACGCAATCTCAATGTGCTTGTGGTAGGCGGTTCCGGTGCGGGCAAGACGAGGTTTTATGCCAAGCCCAACATTATGCAGTGCAATACTTCATTTGTTATTGCCGATCCGAAAGGCGAGATGCTGCGGTCTACCGCGCCGCTGCTTATTGAGCAGGGATATGACGTTAAGGTTTTCAATTTGATCAATCCAAAAGACTCGGACGGATATAACCCGTTTACATACATCAGGAACGATGAGGATGTTATTAAATTGATCACCAATCTGATACAGAACACAACGCCGAAGAACGCGGGCAATCAAGACCCGTTCTGGGAAAAATCGGAGATAGCCCTTGACACCGCTCTCATGCTGTATCTGCTTCACGAAGCGCCGCCCGAGGAACAAAACTTTGAAACGCTCATGTTCCTTATCGAGAACGCGGCGGCTATGGAAGATGACAGCGAGTATAAATCTCCTGTGGATATTCTGTTTGATCTGCTGGAGGAAAGATCGCCCGAGCATATTGCGGTCAAGCAATATAAGGTGTTTAAACAGGCATCGGGAAAAACAGCAAAGTCAATATTGATTTCGGCGGCAGTAAGACTGGCCGCTTTTAATTTGCCCGAAATAGCCAAAATGACATCTTATGATAATCTTGATTTAGGGAGCCTCGGCGAGAAGAAAAAAGCTATATTTTGCGTTATACCCGACAATGATAACTCTTTTAATTATCTTGTGGGTATGCTGTACACTCAGGCGTTTCAAGAGCTTTACTACAGAGCGGATCATAAGCACGGCGGAGAGCTGCCTGTACCCGTTCACTTCGTAATGGACGAGTTCGCCAATGTCGCGCTGCCCGATAACTTCGAGAGAGTGCTCGCGACCATGCGTTCGCGGCGTATTTCGGTCACAATAATTATTCAGAATATGGCGCAGCTCAAAGCCTTGTTCAAAGATTCATGGGAAAGTATCGTGGGCAACTGCGATACTTTTTTGTATCTCGGCGGAAATGAGCAGGCCACTCATGAATATATCTCAAAAATGCTCGGCAAGGAAACTATAGATACCCGTACAAGAGGTATAACCAAAGGACAGCACGGCAGCAGTTCGACAAATTATCAAAACGCGGGACGCGAACTTTTAACGCTTGATGAGGTTCGGCTGCTGGATAATTCAAATGCCCTGATTTTTATCCGCGGTGAAAAGCCGATAATGGATAAAAAGTTTGATATACTGTCGCATCCCAATATCAAATTCACTGAGGACGGAGGTGTAGAGCCATATAAACACAGTAAAAATACAGACATCACACGCGATGATTTGTCTTTCACAGTGAATGAGGACTTATCGAACGTCAAATTTATTGAAGAAAATACCGAGATTTTTTAATGAATGGAGGAAATTAAATGAATAAAATCAGCAAAATCAAAAGCTGTTTGAAAAAGACAAAGCTGACACTCACGGTTATCGCGGTGCTGCTGACGCTTTTTTCTACGCCGGTGTTTGCGGCGGATCCGCTTGCGTCCATCAACAACCTGTCTGACTTTATCTTTTCGGCAATAAAAGCCATAGGACTGATATTGCTCGGATTTGGTATAGTTCAGATCGGTCTGTCGCTTAAATCCCACGACGCCCAGCAGAGAGCCAACGGATTCCTGACATTCTTCGGCGGCATTGTAATAGCCTTTGCCAAGGATATTTTAGATATGATCATGTAAATTAATGCGGAATACAGCCGCCGTTCTGTGAGCGGCGGCTTTACCGCTGAAGCTCAGGAGGTGATTTAATGAGCGATAACTGGATCGTGGCAAATCTGCAAAACGCGTTTGAGACGTGGAACGATAAACTGACGGAGATATGGGCGCTTGTCACCACGTCGCCGCAGGAATTCCGTGACGGCGCGATCTGGCATATTGTTGAAAATATAAACGGCGGACTTCAGGCAATAGGCTATGCGCTGCTCATTTTGTTTTTCGCGATGGGGATATTCCGCAGTACGGCAAGCTTCAGGGATTTTCAGAGACCCGAATACGCGCTCAAGCATTTTATACGCTTTGTCGCGGCAAAAGCGGCGATAACGTATGCTCTTGACATTATGGTAGTTATATACAAAATTTGCGCCGGGGTTGTTGAAGAAATCGCGGGAAGCCTCGGCGGAATAGGAGGCGCGACCGTAACATTGCCCGGAGCGATCGAAACCGCCATTGATGAAGCCGGATTTTGGGCGAGCATACCGCTTTGGCTCGTGACTATTCTCGGCAGCCTGTTCATAACGGTCATGGCGTTCATTATGATAATGACGGTTTACGGCAGGTTTTTTAAAATCTATTTGTACACAGCGCTCGCTCCCGTTCCTTTGTCGTCTTTCGGTGGTGAGGGCACATCTCAAATGGGACTGACTTTTGTTAAATCCTATGTGGGTGTGTGCCTTGAAGGCGCGATCGTTATTCTTGCCTGTATAATATTCTCTGCTTTTGCGTCATCATACACACCAAGTCCCGATACAGGCATAACAACGGTGACAATGGTGTGGAAATATATAGGTGAGACAATATTCAATATGCTTGTCCTTGTCGGACTTATCAAAGGCGCGGACAGGATAGTAAAAGAAATGTTAGGCGTATAACGCCGGAAAGGAAAGATTATGAGTTACAACACGATAATAAAAAGCGGCGATCCCGAGGCTGTTCGGAAACTGACGGAAAACATAGAAAGCATCGAGGGCAGAAATGAATATATGCAGACGGTAAATGACTACTATGCCCAAAACGGCACTGTGGAGGGCTGTCCGGGAATTGACGACAATACGGCGCGGGAGCTTGACGCGAGGGTAAGCGGGGAACAGAAAACTCCGTATCCGGGAAAGTTTTTCACGGATAATGCGGCAAATATCCGCAGACTTAAAGGAAACATAGAACGTCTGACCGATAATCCCGAAACAATATTTAAAGGCTGGCAGTTCCGCGGCGGCGAAGCGGTTGTTAATCTTGCCAATAACCGCCTTCAGCTTCTTTTTAACGAAAAGCCGGAACAGGACGCGCTGACCGTACTGAAGCAGAACGGCTTTAGGTGGGCTCCGTCGGCAAAGGCTTGGCAGAGGAAACTTGACCCCAAAGCGTTTGCCGCGGCCGATAAGATAGGGTTCGTAAAGCCCGTGGATGGAAGAAAGCCGACCGATCTTCAGCCGAAAATGCCCAAAAGAAACGCGCCCGAGAGGTAATTGCCGCTATGGAGATACGAATCAATAAAGAAATAAAGGACTACCGCGAGAGTATATTCTTCGGCTTGACGCTGAGGCAGTTCCTGTGTTCGGTCATCGCCGTCGGTGCCGCGCTCGGAGTGTATTTCGGACTCAAAAATATACTCGGCAAAGAAACCGTCTCATGGTTGTGCATTGTCTGCGCCGCCCCGTTCGCGGCTGCCGGTTTTTTCAACTATAACGGCATGACATTTGAACAGTTTGTCGCTGCTATCATCCGCAGTGAGTTCATATACTCCGGTCTGCGTTTGTTCAGATCGGAGAACTATTTATACAATATGTTGAAGGAGGTGGATCAAAATGCTGAAAAGCCCAAACAAACGGGAAAAAAGAAAGGTTCCTAAAACCGTGCAGCAGTCAATCCCCATTGACGCTGTGTATAAAGACGGAATCATGCGAAGCGGGAAAAAATATTCAAAGACGTGGCGGTTTTCGGATATTAACTATAAAGTGGCGTCCGACGCCGATCAAGAGGATATGTTCAGAGCCCACAGCTCGATCTTGAACGGCCTGCCCATAGACGGTTCGGCTAAAATAACCATCTTTAACAGAAGGATAAAGCAGACGGTGTTTGAACACTTGATCCCCGAAAATGATAATTTGGCGTATGTGGATTATGTTATGGAGCTTAACGCCCTGCTCAAAGATAAGATGGAGGAATCCAATAATATTATCCATGACAAGTATATAACAATCTCGTCGGAGCGTAAGAGTATTCAGGATGCGCGGACGTATTTTGCAAGAGTCGGCAGCGATCTCGCTTCTGATTTTTCAAAAATTTCATCCCACATATCGCCGCTCGGATGCAGTGAGCGGCTCCGTATTTTTTACGATTTTTTCCGCTGTGACGAGAAAAACGAGCTCAGTTTCAGCCTCAAGCACGCAATGGCAGTCGGAGCCGATTTTAAAGACTATATCTGCCCCGACTATGTAGAGTTCAAAAGGGACTATATAAGGCTCGGAGACATGTATGCGCGGGTAATGTTCCTGAAAGAATATCCCTCGTTCCTAAAGGATGAGCTGATTTCCGATCTCACGGATATTTCAAGAACGATGATGATCTCGTTCGATGTGTATCCGATACCTACAGATGTTGCCGTTAAGGAAATACAGAAAAAGCTGCTTGCGATTGAAACCGATATAACCAAGTGGCAGCAAAAGCAGAACATGAACAACAACTTTTCCGCGATGATACCTTATGAAAAGGAGCAGCTTCGCAGCGAGATCAAAGAGTACATGAATGATATAACCACTCGTGATCAGAGAATAATGTTCACGACCATGACGCTCGTTCATGTGGCGGATACCCTTGAGCAGCTTGAAAACGATACAGAGACCCTGCTTGCCACCAGCCGCAAGCTCTTGTGCGATATGTCGGTGCTGAAGTTTCAGCAGGAGGACGGACTTAATACTGTGCTGCCCTATGGACTAATGAATATCCACGCGACCCGCACGTTTACGACCGAAAGCGCCGCTACCCTTATCCCATACAAAACGCAGGAGATCATGGACGATGAAGGTCTGTATTATGGCATAAATGCCATCTCCCATAATCTGCTCATGTGCAACAGAAAACTGCTGCTAAACGGCAATGGTTTTATTCTCGGCGTTTCGGGTTCGGGAAAGTCGTTTGCGTCAAAAATGGAAATAGCAATGGCGGGATTGTTCACAAACGATGATATAATCTGTGTTGACCCGGAGCGAGAGTACGCGCCGCTTGTTTCCAAGCTCGGCGGCGAGGTCATAAAGCTGTCGGCAGCATCGCCGCACCATATAAACGCAATGGATATAAATAACGATACGCTTGACGGAGATAATCCCGTGTCGATCAAGTCGGAGTTTTTGATTTCTCTGTTTGACCAGCTTCTCAAAAACGGAGATACCAGATGGGGCGGCGGTGTAGGTCCAAAAGACCGCTCGATAATCGATCGCTGCACAATAAGGGTGTATGAGGCATTTGAGCACAGAGGCGGAGAGATGCCGACATTAACTGATTTTCGCGAAGAGCTGCTGCACCAGCCGGAACAGGAAGCGCATGATTTGGCGCTGTCGCTTGAAATGTTTGCAACGGGAAGTTTAGACACGTTCGCGCATCAGAGCAATGTGAATATAAATAATCGGATAATATGCTATGATATTTTGGAGCTCGGCGACCACATGAAGCCCATCGGCTTGCTGATCATGCTGGATAATATAATGAACAGAGTTATGGCGAACAGAAAACGAGGCAGATATACCCGCGTGTATATTGACGAGGCGCACTTGTTCTTTAAAAATCCGTACAGCGCCGAGTTCCTGCTCAAAGCATGGAAGCGCTTCAGAAAGTACGGCGGACTGCTGACAGGCATAACCCAAAACATCGAGGATTGTTTGAAAAATGACACCGCGCGCGGTATGCTTGCAAACAGCGAGTTCCTGCTGATGCTCAATCAGGCGCCGTCGGATCGTGTGGAGCTTGCGCGGCTTTTGAGTATTTCCGCAGCGCAGATGGAACATATAACCGACGCGGGCGCGGGCCGCGGACTTATAAAAGTCGGCGGATCGATCGTTCCGTTCATAAACGAGTTCCCGATTAATACTCAGTTGTATAAGCTGATGAGCACTAAGCCGGGTGAGGAATAATCATATACGGAAAAAGCACTCATTTTTTGTAAATGGGTGCTTTTTCTTTGAATGGATGTGATAATTTGAAAAAAGAAAAGACCGATAAAGACCGCAAAAAATCAGATAGCCCAAAAACAGCGGTAAAATCAACCAAGTCGGCAAAGACGGAGAAAAAAATAAAAAGCGTATCCGATAGAAAAGCACCCAAGTCAAAGACCGTATCGGCAAAGTCCGAAAAGTTCGCAGACGGCAAAGCGGAGCTTAAAAGACAGTATATAAAGAAAAAAGCGGAAGCAAAGCAGCAGGCGCAGCAGTCGGAGCAGGAAGAATGCGAACCCGAAAACTATGCCGCCGATACAGTTGAAACATCCGCGCGGCGTTCCGCTGAAACCGTCTATCGTGATGCGGAAACGGTTATACATAAAGCAAGCGAGCACAGAAAACAGCGCAATGATAACCGCGTAAGCCGCGTCAAAACGGCGGCTAAAGATATTAATAAGCCTAAGACCGTCGAAGCTGACAATAAAAATGCGGCGAAAGGTATCAAAACCGCTGAAAACTATCGCGGCAGCAAAACAGAGGACAAACCAAACACTCCGACGTTTCAAAGATCGGTTCGGACTAAAGCGGCTCAAATGAATTCCGCGCGGGGAAAAGTCGAGATACGGAACAGGGCAAATACATCCAATGCCGCGGCTAAAAATAATATAAAAACCGCCGAGAATTACCGCGAAGGGATTGCCGCGCCCAAAACAAAGCAATTGACAAATAAATCCGTTGGCGGAAAGCTGGTCAGGGATGTTAAGACAAAAGCCGCGTTCCTCTCAAAAAACAGCCGAACCGACAACAAAAAAGCCGATACTGCAAATATGCTGATGAGGCGGAAAGCGGCTGTAAAAGCAAAATCGGATTTACTGCGCCGAGGACAATCGGATGAAAGTCTTGCGGAAACTACTGAAACACAGTCTCTTGTTTATACCGATGTTCAAAACGATATGGTTTTTAAAGAACAAGCGCCGAAAGCAGAGCAAAATCCGATAAAGACCGAATCTGTACAAGGTAAATACATAAAGACCAAGGATAATTATCTTAGCATTCACGGTGATGTAGGAGAAATAAAAAGTGTTGCTATAGTTCCAAAAACACAAGCCGAGTATTTTCGTAAAAACAATTCGGCGGTTCAGGCGGCGGAGCAAAGCGGAACGGCAAAATTAAAAATACGGCAGAAATATTTTCGTGACAAAGCTAAAAAGCCGGAAAATTCATCGGTATATGTTGATGATCCTAAAGCCGCCGATCGAGGGTGTTATATAAATACGGAGCTTGAAGCAAAAAAGAACGCGGATGAGTATAGCGCCAAGTCCGATAAATTTGCTTTAGGCGACGCCAAAGACCATAGTTCGATAAAGGCGGAGGATGACACATACGGATATTCCGAAACAGTCATGGGTGAAAAACTTGCCGAGACGGAAAAACCTGCCGTTAGGATCAAAACCAAAGAGAATTATTTAAATGAGCACAGCGCCAAAGGAGGAAACATAAAGAAAACATCCGATACGGGTATAAAAGCGCCTAAGCAAAATCCTCATATCATCTATCATTCGCGCGAGTATGCTGAAAAGTTAAGCATATCTCAGCCCAAGACCGCGGAACAGGCGAAAAATTTTAAAAGCAAAAGTTTTATACACCAAAAATACGATGCAAGCTCAGCAGTAAACGATAAGGCGAAGAATGTATTTAAAAGACGCGCACAGAAAAAAGCGGCGCAGCGTTCGGCTAAGGATGCGAAAGAAAGCGTGCAAACAGTGAGCAGCTCTGTCAAGACCGTTAGAACAACAGCGAAAACCGCCTCAAAAATTACCGCAAAAGCAGGAAAAGCAGTCGCGAACACGGCAAAGGCTTTGATCTCTTTGTTGTCGGCTGCGGGCGGCGGTATAGCTTTGATAATAGCGCTGGCTGTAATAATAATCATCGCGGCGGTTGCAAGCAGCCCGTTCGGAATATATATCTCCGGTGAGGTTGACGATCCCGAAAATATCGCTGTTTCTTCTATAATAGCGGAGGCAAACAACGAGTTTTCGGAATTGCTTGACGAGCTTGAACACGCCGATACCTACTCGCAGGTAGAAATAACGGGCGAGCAAGCCGATTGGACGGAAGTTCTGGCGGTTTTTGCGGTAGAATATGCTGATATAGACAGCGATGATTTCATGGATGTTGTGATAATAGATGAGCATAAGAAGTCTTTGATCATGGAAGTCTTTTGGGATATGAACTATGTCGAATATACCATTGAAACAGTTACAACACCGTCGGGAGTGCCTGACGCGCCGCCGACAGTTGAGAAAAAGCTGCTTATGGAAATCAAGTCAAAAACAGCGGCGGAAATGGCTGACGAATACGAATTCAGTGACAAGCAGCGGGAAATGCTCGATGCTCTGCTTGAAAACCGAGAGGCGTTTTCAGGTGTCACACGAAGTCTTGCGATAAGCGACGCAAGCGTGGCCGAGGTCATTCGCGCTCTGCCGAATGATCTGCCGATTCAGCGTAAAAATGTAGTAAAAGCCGCGTGTTCCCTTGTCGGTAAGGTAAACTACTTCTGGGGCGGGAAATCGGAAGTCCTCGGCTGGGATCCCGAGTGGGGCAAAATGCGCAGAGTGACAGCCGCAGGCAGCTCATCAAGCGGAACCACTCGCCCGTTCGGGCTGGATTGCTCGGGATTTGTGACATGGGCTTTTGTAAACAGCGGAATATCCTCATCGTCTATCGGACACGGCACGGTGTCACAGAACGCCAATTGCAGCCGCGTATTGTGGCGGGACGCACAGCCCGGAGATCTTGCGTTTTACTCGGATCTGTCCCATGTCGGAATTGTAGCGGGGCGAGACGCCGCCGGCAGCGTGCTTGTTATCCATTGCTCAAGTGGCAGCAACAATGTGGTGATAACCACAAACAGCGGCTTCGGCTTCGCCGCCAGACCAAGATGTTATTAAAATACATAATCGGGAGGTGTAGATACATCTCCCGATTATCAGATAATATTTTACTTTAAGACATATAGTTATTTACTACTAAACCTCATGTGGATAATAAAATCTATGACTACAATTTTGACGGACATTCAAATAAAGTCGCCAGTTTATTCATTTCATTGCGCTTGTGTTCAGGAAGCGAATGAGCATATAGGTTAAGTGTAATAGTTACATTAGAGTGGCCTAAAATCTCACTCAGAGTTTTTGGATCAAATCCTAACTCCAGAGCTCTTGTTGAAAAAGTATGCCTCAGGGTATGAAAATTTATTTCATTAATGCCGGCTTCTTTTAATAGCTTCTTGAATCGTCTGCAAATATTTCTCGTATCTGTAAATTTTCCGTTATCCCGTAATATGAAGCCGGAATTTCTTTTATACTTACTAAGTTCATCTATAAGAAATTTAGGAATCGGTATCGTTCTTATAGACGAAATACTTTTGGGACTGTCAAAATGTATTTTTGTCCTTGTTTTATTATCTGTATCCTTGATTCGCTGAACCGTCTGTGTTATGCTTATTGTCACATTTTTAAAATCTATATTTTCCCATTTCAGGGCACATAGTTCACCAATCCTAATACCCGTGTACAAACATATTAAAATACCTATATCATATCTGTTGCTGCTTGAAAGTATTGCTTTTTCAAGCCTTTGTTGCTCATCTCTGCTTAATACACGAACAGGTTTTTGCTTTACTTTCGGCATACGAATATCTGAGCAAATGTCGGGTATATATTTCCTGCGTTTAGCCTCCGCAAGAGATAAGCGAAGCATCGAATATATTGAATGAACTGTTTTAGCGGCATATACCTCAGATAAGTCATCGACAAACTTTTGAATAATATCTTCATTAAGTTTTTTTAATTTTATCAAGCCTATATCGGCTGAAATGTGATTCTTGTAATGTGATTGATACATCATTTTAGTTGTCGGTTTAACTTGCCTTTGTGTATCAATCCATTTTTCAATCCATTCGTTTAGTGTCATATCAGAAGAAGCTATAGCTGTGTTAATACTGTTGTTTGCTTTACACAACGTCAATTTTTCTTTTGTTTCAGAATAAGTTCTTCCGTATACATAACCTAGAACGGGTTTTCCGTTTATATTATATGATTTTATATATCTTCCTTCATATCTGCCATCTTTACGTTTATATATGTTTTCACCTTTACGTGCCATAATATTTTCACTCCTCGTTTTATTTAAGTTTTGACTGTTATTTTGACGGTAAAATAATATTATAATAAAAAAAATATGTCTTAAAGTCTTGTAATTTATAAAACTATATGATAGAATATTTTATCATAATTAGCAAAATTTTTTATCTTAAAATCAGTAAAAACGCGGTTTTATACCATATCCTTAGTATGTCATATAATAAAATATTATACAACAACTAATTTATGGAAATAATTATCCGTCAAAAAGGAGGACCATTATGTATAATGATTCTAAAGAATATGAAAAAGATTTGAAGGAAGCTATTGATTTTATGCTCAAAAACAATATGACAGAAAATGAAATACGAGACATTTTTTTATATTATCTCGCAGAAACACTCTCTAGTGAAAAATACAGGAAGATAACAGAAAATAAATAATAACTACATTTATTTATAGACCATTCATTGAAATAATTTTATTCTATCATTGATATTATAATTCAAAGGAAATTCAAAGGAATGCTTAATAATTATAAATTTATGTTGAAAAATGTTAAATTATATAGTATAATATTCTTGCAGATAGAAATTATGAGGTCAATTTGTTATGTTTAAAAAAACTAAAACACATAAAAACAGAATATTTACTGAACAATTATATTACAAGTATGAAAATATGATATTTAAGATTGCTTTGGATATTTTGCGTGATAAGCACCTTGCCGAAGATGCAACACAAGAGACTGCTTATAAAATTATGAAGTATTGTGACAGAGTGAAAGCGTTCAATAGTGACGAAGAAAGAAATTATATTGCAGCAATTGCAAGAAACACAGCAATTAATTCATATAATAAACATAACAAGATAATTATTGAGAGTTTCGTGGATAGCAAAGAATGTTCCGATGTTTCGGTATCATCTAATCCTGATGAATATGTTATAACAAATGAAAGTGTCGATATTATAATCGATGAATTAAAAAGATTGGGTGAAAAGTACAGTGAACCATTGATGATGCATAGACTTTACAAATATACTGTCAAAGAAATTTCGGAAATATTGGGAGTTCCGGAACGCACGATCAAGCATAGGATAAAACGCGGAACGGAAAAGCTGAAGGCGAAACTCAAAAAGGATGATAAAAATGAGCAATAACAATCAACATGATAATAAAGAACTGTTTGAAAAAATGTTCGATAATGTGCTTGATGAAGCGCTCGTTAAAATGGCGGGAACTCCTAATCCGAATTTGCCCGATGATGCGTCTGTGAAGTTTTCGGATGAGCATAACAAGAAAATAGATCAAATTTTCGAGCGGGCAAAGGCTGAAAAAAGAAAGTCGGTATTTCGCATTAGTATCAAGCGCATAGCAATATGCGCCGCTATATTAGTGTTGCTCTTTTGCATAACAGTTATGAGCGTGGGAGCTGTTCGAAGTAGGATAATGGAGTTTATTTTTGAATATAATAACATTTTTACAAGAAGCACAAATTCGACAAATTATAATGAGTCATACGAAACTGATAAATTTGTTCTAAACTACTTGCCAAACGGATTTGTCATTAATGATGCATTTGAAGCAGATAATTTGACAAGATCAGAGTTTATTAACAATAATGATAGATTTGTTGTTGTAGTGCGATTGTATGGTGACGATAACATACTAGATACAGAAAATTCAGATATTGAGCATGTAACGATAAATGGAATAGACGGATATTATATAAGCAATAATAAGGGTAATATGTTGGTGCTTTATTATGATGATTATTTATGCATAATAAATGGATCAATTTTAAAAGAAGAACTTGTTAAAATTGCACAAAATTTGGAAATAAAATAATTTTTTTGTAAAATCTTGCCCTTTGCCTCCTTAAAAACTGTTTCATTAGTATAAGCAGTTTTAAGGAGGATTTTTTTATGAACAAATCATTTTTTAAGAAACGAGTAACATTAGTATTGATATTTGCAATGATAATGTGTTGCAATGGCATTTCGTGTGCATCTGCGGAAATAAACGAAATAAGCGTCAAAGACTCGGATATATCGCCTGTTACGATAGCTATCTATGACGCTTATACTAGTTTAAGCTATGAAGCTGGTGGGTTGCGAGCAATTGGTGGAACGTATGTAACGTACAATAACATAGCTGGAGTTACTATTGAGTTACAACAATATAACAATGGTTGGAATACGGTGAAAACCTGGTCGCTTGCACAGAAAGACTTTGTAAATATTGATGAATATTACTATCCAGAACATGGATATAATTATCAGTTAAAAACGACATATTGTGCTTATAATAGTAATTGGGTGTGGTTGGAAGAATATATTGGATATAGTGATATAGTATATTATTAATTTTAACACGCTATATGTAGTAAAAAGCAAAACATAAATCGACAAATCAATTAACGGAGGGAAAGCTATGAAACGAGTAACTAGCATAATATTGGTATTAGCGATGATGGTATCAATGGTATTTTCAGGTGTTATATATGTTAATGCTGAAGAAAATGAAGAAAATATAACTACTGAAAGTGAAATGCAGGAGCAGGTGGAGGATGCAACGGATTTTGTTGCTGAAGATTTCGAGCCTATCAGTGAAAATGAACAAGTGTTAAGTCTTGATGTTGAAAACTTAGCTGCAAGCTATACCTCAAGATTTATTGTTAAAACTGATGAAGATATATCCGATAAAGATATTAATAAGGCATACACGGCAGCTAAAGAAAGCAAGACCGAGGCTGTTGAGGCAATAAGACTGTCGGATGAAAACAGCTTCTTAAAATTAAATTTGGATGAAATATGTGAAGAAGACGAAATTGCAATATCAGATGCCGCTCGTAATTTAATAAATACATCAAACGATTCGTCAATATCAGACAATGTTGCTGAACAGTTTTTTATCACGGAAGATCAGAAAATAATAGTGTTACCGGAGATAGTAGATCCGACAGTATTTGTAGACAAATTATCTGATGAATTGGGTAGGCACGCTGAATATGTTCAGCCAGATTATGTTTTGGAAGTGTCAGACTTTGAAGATGGGAAAATCGAACCCGATGAAAGTGTGGAAGAGGATACTTCCGATGAAAATCAGGATACAGATATTAATGAATCCGAGATTATCCAATCCGATAATACAGACGAAAGTGTTAGTGAAACAGTGCCTTTTGAGGACAAACCCGAGACTGTTATCCCCGATGAAATATTAGATGCAACAGCTGAACCTATCGGAGATGAGAACGAAGCAAATGAATTCGTTGAAGAAATTGAGGTAACCACATCACCGTTGCCAACGCTTTTACCTGGTATAGATACGTTGAATAATTTGCAGGATGATATACAGGCAGCATGGCAGATCACAAAGGGAGCCGGTGCCAGAATTGCAGTTATTGACGATAAGATTGATGCGACACATCCTGATTTTTCATCTCAGATTGTGAACGCGTATGATGTAGTCAATGATACCGAACTTACATATAATCCTGAGATTTCGTCTGAATATATGCACGGTACCCATGTGACTGGTATAATTGCATCAACAGTACCGGAAGCTGAAATAATACCTATTGCTGCATTTAATGGCGGACAAGCATATACCAGCGATATAATTAAAGCAATTGAATACGCAAGAGAACAGGGCGCTGAGATTGTAAATTGCAGCTTTGGCAGTACAAACGATAATCCGGCTTTGAAAGAAGCAATGGAAAACAGCAATATGCTTTTCGTATGCGCGGCTGGCAATAACAGAGTTAGTGTTGACGAAACACCGATTTATCCTGCATCATTTGATATTGATAATGTTATCAGCGTTACATCGCTCAATCAAGACATGGGTTTCAGCTATTATTCTAATTATGGTGAAAACGTTGATATTGCAATGTATGGCAGAAATGTATATAATACTCTTCCGGATGGAGATTATGGAGAGCAAAGCGGAACATCAATGGCAGCTGCATATGTAACTGCGGCGGCCGGTATGGCAAAATCTATAGGTGAAGAAAATATAAAAGAATCAATATTGAGTACTGCGTGGTCGCTTTCTAACCTACAGGGTAAAGTGTGCGCCGGCAAGAAACTGTGCTATAGCAATTTGGTGTATAGAATATCAAATACGGATGTTGTCGAAATATATCCGGAAGATGACTTTGATGTAAATCAAGAGGTTCGTACACCTACAGAGGACTGGGAACTTTTTCATTCCATAGAAACCGTAGATGTCGAAGCAGGTGGAAGTAATACCGCATTTATTAAGAGCGATGGTACATTGTGGATGGCGGGAAGTAATACTTATGGTCAGTTAGGTGTCAGCACGTATTCCTTAAAATATTCAGCAACGCCAATACAGGTTGTAGGTGTCTCAGATGTAGTGCAGGTAGCAGTTGGAGACACTCATTGTATTGCTCTCGACAGTCGCGGAAATGCATATGTTTGGGGCAGCAATACATATCATGAGGTTTCTTCTTCGACCGGCACAGCTATATATACCCCTGTAATACATCCTATATCAAACATTGAGTATGTTGAAGCGGGTACGAATACTACTTTTGTTATACAAAAACGCAAAGGTATATATGCAAATGGAGCTAACAACTATGGTCAGCTTGGTGTTGGTACACGTAACACAACATCAACACCTACGTTAGTTCAAGGATCTCAATATGCAAGTATTGTAAAGTCATATGGGGAGCATATGCTGTTCATAAAGGACGGAGTTTTATGGGGTTCGGGCAGTAACAATCATTACATTCTTGGATCAACAGCTCTTGGAACACAAATATATCCGGTAGAAATAACCGAAGCAGCAAATGTAGATACGGGTCGAAACCACGTAATAACCATAGATAGTTCGGGAACAGTACATTCTTGGGGAGCAAACGATTATGGTCAGTGTGGAACCGGAGAAAATGGGAATATACTTTTAGGTGTTAAGAATGCCATAGATGTTAAATGCGGATATGACTTTACGATGGTGTTGCTTCGTGACGGCACTGTAATGACATGGGGATACAATAATGACGGGCAAATTGGTGATAACAGCGATAAAAGATGTTATACACCATATAAGGTGCCGATTTCAACGCCTATTTATGATATTGCGGCAGGTTCAATCCACAGTATTGCTTTGGATGATGAAAATGTCCTGTGGTATTGGGGAGGTAATGCTTATGGTCAATATGGAAATGGCAAAACAATTGCATCATTCAAGCCAACAACTGAAAAAAACGGAAGCATAATTTCACGAAAAATTGCAATAGGCGAAGACCATATATTGTATATTGATGAGAGCGGGAAATTATATGCCAAAGGTAAAAACACCTATGGACAGCTTGGCTTGGGTAATACAACCATGCAAGAAGATTTCAAAGAGGTCATCGGTCCATGGGACGACAAAAAGATTGTTAAAGTCGAGACAAGATACAATACATCATATGCAATAACGGAAGACAGAGTTCTTTACGCTTGGGGACAGGATGACTCAAGACAGGTAGGAGATGTTGAACACAAGAATGCTTTATCTCCGGTTCAGATTGCTACGGACGTAAATGATGTGTTAGCCGGAAAAGAACATGCTGTTGCAATAAAAACAAATGGTGATGTATATGGCTGGGGAGACAGCACATATGGACAGTTAGGCAAATCATCCGGTTATTACGATACACCTGTAAAGATTTATTCAACTGCACGGAAAATAGGTGTGGGTGATTATCAGACTTTTGTTATTGACACGTCATCAAATCTGCATGGCGTTGGTAAAAATGACAAGGGTCAGCTTGGGTTGTCAGGTACATATAATCATACATATTTCGGTGCGACAATAATGAGACCTGTTTTAGATGTTGTCGGCGGCGCTAATCATACGGTAATTCGTGACACATCGCAGTATGTGCATACCTGCGGGGATAATTCGGACGGACAGCTTGGCGTTACATTGGCAAACGGAGTTACTTATACTGAAGAAATTCAAGCAACGGGATTAAGGGCTGACAGCATATACGCCGCAGGTAATACTTCGATATATCTAAGAAGCGGAGTTGCATATCAGACCGGCAAGCAGTACTACAAGAATACAAAGACATTTACGAAACTTGCAGATGCACAGAATATTCGCCAGCTTGCATTAAATGATAAATACACCATAGCAGTCGATTCATCGAATCATGCATGGCGTTGGGGAAAGATGTCAACAGATATATCAAGATATACATATGAAAATGGTATAATTTCACCGGTTAATAAGATTCATTATCCGTATGCAATATTATCGATGGATGCTTTCAGAAATCAGTCGCTGGCAATTAATGAGTTAAATCAAGTAGTTGCTTGGGGCGAAGGTTACTATGCGGACGGCTCTGACCAAATGAAGATAAACAGGTATCCCACGGTAATCAACGGTATAAGCAATCCTATACAGGTAAGCCGCGGCAAAAACCACAACCTTGTACTTGACGCGGATGGAAATGTATGGGGTTGGGGCAGCAATACCAACTATCCTATGGGCAGCAATCTCGGAGGAAAGGTCAAGACTGCAACTAAGTTAAGCGGCATAAGCAATGTTCAGCAGATAGCCGGAGGAACAGAGTTCAGTATATTCTTGAAGAAAGACGGTACTCTGTGGGGAGTAGGCGTAAACAGCTCCGGTCAGCTCGGTCAGGGTAATTACACAAGAGCCGGAACGCCTGTGCAGATAACAACAAAAAATAACTTTAAGAAAGTAACGGTTGGAGAAAACTATGTTGTTGCATTGGCGAGCGATGGTATATATAGTTGGGGAGGCAATAGCCTCGGTCAGCTGGGTACCGGAACCAAAACAGGCAGAACAACACCGCAAAAAATCACTCTTGATCTAGATGCTGATGAAACAGTAGTTGATATTAAGGCTACAATAAATTATTGTATGGCTCTTACAGATAAAGGCAATCTGTACACTTGGGGAGATAATGGAAGCGGTCAGCTTGGTATTGGCGGTGTAGAACAGATTCTTGGTCCGGTAAAAGTAACACGTGTCTCGAATGTTGCTGCCATAGGCGGCGGAAAGCTTCACGCCCTTATAGTTAGTAAGAACAACTATGTATATAGTTGGGGTTATAGAGATGAGCGCTTGGGTTATTACTCAGCTAAAAATGTATCAGCACCATCCGGAGTAGGCGCATTAAGCGGTAAAAAAATTACTAGCGTTGCAGGTGGATTTGATTATTCGCTGGCTCTGAGCCAAGATGGCACACTTTATACATTTGGTTTGAACCAGTATGGTCAGCTTGGTGATAATTCTGATAAGGCAATCAACGTGTGGTCACCGCTTATTAGCGACCTTAAATGGCTTAGAGAAGAAATGAACAAAATCTCTCAGCCAATAACCGAAAGCATTTCTTTGCCAACAACTGCACCTAATGGAAGTACAATCACTTGGGCAAGCGGCAACACATATTACATAGGAAACGACGGCTCCTTAGTGAGCCGTCCGGATGCCTATGGCAGCGATACTTCTGTAAGATTCACGGCAACTGCAACAAACGGAAACGAAAGTGTTAAGTCGATTTATGATATTGAAATTGCGCAAGATCCCTCTGTAAAGCCGTCAACAGATATACCGATCCGAAGCATAGGTATGGAGTATGACCAAATTTATCCCGACTCTGCGCCCGACGTATATCCCGAGATCAATGCTGTATCAATGAGTGTGATCGATGAGGCAAATGGGGTGTACGAGCTTACTATACGCGACGATCAGTATTCATGTTCAAGCAGCGGAAATCCGTTCTTTTTCTGGAGCGCAAGACAGGGCACTTTTCTGCCGGTTGAAGGATATAACGATTACAGAAGCGTAAGATTCACGGTAGACCCCGACGCGCTTGGTAAGTCAGTCAAGGTAGTTGTGGGCATAGGCGACAGGCTCGGATATATTGACCGAAAAGCGGTAATAATCGACAGCGTGGGTGAGGCGAGCGCCGCGAACGAAGAAGTGGAAGCTATGCCCATAGAGAATGACTATGCCAATAACATAGCGATAGGTATAGATACATCTGTAAATATGCTGAACTTCGATCCGGGAAACACAAAGAGCCATTTAAGCTCGATTGAGGGATTGATAGAATCGGCGGGAGATAATTCAAATATAGTACTTGTCAGCAAGGAAAACTTCGGTTATACTAAAGATGTGGAGAGCGCCAAGAACTCTCTTGCCTTAATGACCGAATCAGACTATGCCGGCGAGACAGATGCTTTGTCGCTGCTTGAAAGATGTGACAAGGCGCTTTGTGATGCGGAAAATATCCCTCAAAGCGGGAACAAAACTGCTGTAATTTTCGTCCAATATATAAAGGATAAAGACAGCCTTAAAGCAAAGATTAATGAACTGGAAAATAAAGGCATATCGGTATATATAATGCTGCTGTCGAGCGAAAACAGCAATATAGAACAAGTAAAAACAAGCGACAGTCCGCTGAAACTGCGTTTGAATGTGACGGAACTGTATGATATATTTACAAACGAGTCTGAGATAATGACAATGGCGAATAATGTAGATGTGGCAGTGGACTATATAACATATTTGAGTGATTTCAGAGTTGGCAAACATGAAATGAATGTAAATGATAAGAATAATATAACTGGAGCATATATTGCTTCTATATTAGGTATGTATAGTTGTTTACCGGCTTTTACAGATGAATATAACCTATTTGAACC
>CANQLT010000013.1 GCA_947624775.1 uncultured Monoglobus sp. | reverse complement strand
AGTCAGAACAGGTGAAAACCGTATAGCCCATTTCCGTACAGGTAGGCTCGGTCACGTCCTCGGTAAAGCTGTGCGGCGTTTTGGCCGTCTCTTTCCCGGTATAGCTGTAATCACAGTTTTTACAGGAAAATGTTGAATAGCCCTGCTCGGTGCAGGTCGGTTCTGTTACTGTTTCCGTGAAGTCATGGCCGGCGGGGTCTGTGTAGTCCGCGGTATATGAATAATCACAGTCGGCGCAGGTGTATGTTGTATATCCCATTTCAGTACAAGCGGGCTTTGTGACTTCTTTCTTGAAATCATGCTGTTTGGCGTCCTTGTAGTCGCCGATATATTCCTTTCCGCAGTCGGGACAGGTGTAGACTGTATATCCGTTCTCGGTGCAAGTCGGCTCAACCGTCTGCTTTCTGTAATTGTGCGGCACGGTCTCTTTGTAATCAGCAACATATTCATCGCCGCAGTTCGCGCAAGTGTATGTCGTATAACCCAGCTCGGTACAGGTGGGCGGCGTTACTTTGGCATGATAATGGTGCGGCGCTTTATCGGTATAGTCCGATTTAAACGTTTCGCCGCAGTCGTTACAGGTATACGTTGTATATCCGAACGATGTGCAGGTTGCGGGAGTTACCGCGGTGCGGTAATTATGATTTGTCCTCGCTATGTGGTTGTCGATATATCTCACTCCGCAGTCACGGCAAGTATATTCCGTGTACCCGTCCGTTGTGCAGGTCGGCGTAACCGTTCTTTGGTTGTAGTGGTGACCGGTCGCCTGAGCGATAACGGCTCCGCATACGGTACACGTCTGAGGCGTTGTGCAGGTCGCCGCCGCTCCCGGGGTATGGCCTTTGGGATTGACCGCCTCTATCATTGTTTCGCCGCAGCGTGTACAGTCATATTCGATAATGCCCGCGCCCTCACAGGTAGCAGAGGTAACGAGATGTCCGTTGTTCCAGCTATGACCCTGAGGCTCCGTATAGTCGCTGATATAGCTCTCGCCGCAGCTGTCGCAGGTGTATGTGGTAAATCCCTTTGCCGTGCAGGTGGGATTTGTGATCTTTGCGTTGTAGTTATGCTTTTTGAGAGGCGTCAGATCGGTGTTGTATGTAATACCGCAATGTGTACAGCGGTGTTCCGTATATCCGTTTGTGGTGCATGTCGCGGGTATTGTGTTTTCCTCATACTCGTGCGCCGTCATAGCTGTGCTTTCGGTATAGAACGCTCCGCACTTTTTACAGGTGTTAATCTCAAATCCGCCCTGAGTGCAGCTCGGCTCTCTGACTACGGCTTTCTCATAATCATGTCCGACGGCGGGCGTGTAGTTTGTGTTTTTAAGCGCTCCGCAGCCGTCACATTGAAATATGTCGTAGCCTAATTCGGTACAGGTCGGCCTTACAGTTTCGAGAAAACGGAAATCGTGAACATGAACTTCCGCGGAGGTTGCCATGGGTGTATTATCGTTCTTTTTATCGGTGTCGATAAGCCAGACATAAGATACGCCGTCCTCGACCATCGGCGTTCCGCCGTAGGTATATGTTATCTCGTAGTATACGGGATAGTAGCCTTCATCGGTATACGACGGCGCGGAGGTTAAGTTACAGTTATCGGCGCTCTCGCCGTAACGTATGCTTGTGTTTACGCCTTTTTCTGACAAGTCATTCAGAACGATCGAGTGAGCCTGTCCGTCAACTTTGCCGTAGTAGCTCCGAACAACGGATTTTGCCAGAACATAACTGTCCTTGTTGTAGCCGCACACGCTGCAAATTCCCGTCACATGGAAGCGCTGATTGCCGAGCTGTGCCTCGACCTTTTCGTCCATATCGTGCGGATCAGTCTGTGTTGTGGCGCGTGCGTATGTGCCTTTGCAGAACTGACAATACTGGCCCTTTTTCAAAACCGTGGTGTGCGTCTCGTCGTCATGGTATGAATACGTTGTATTGTCAAAGTCGAGAAAAAAGTTGCTGTCGCAGCTGTACAGGATATATACGTTTTTGCCGTGGTCGTATCTGTCCGCGGGGTCAACGCTGTTTATCGTGCCGCAGTTTTGGCAGATACTTTTGGTCCAATGATAGCCGGTATAGAAAGAATCAACGCCGGGGTCGCCATCGTCAATGTTTCCGGTAGATACGCCGTCAATGCAGGTGCCGTCCGAATACATGACGTTGTGATTTAATGCCGTCTCGCCGGACTTGGTGTATTCGGGAACGCGGTAGTTCATCATGGACGTTTCCATCATGCACACGAAACAAAACTGCGTCTCGTATGTGATCGTCGCGTTAACGTCAAATTCATTCGTCCTGCCGCTGGCCTCCAGCCACACATCCGCCGGGTCGGTATACTCGTTCGACTGCGCCGCAAAAACGGCTGACATCATTGAAGTCAGCATACATACAGCCAATATCAATGAAATGATTGTTTTAACTTTGTTGTTTTTAAGCATAAATTTTATCTCCTTTTAGAATAATTTTTGATATGAAAAAACCGCCCATTATTTTCGGGCGGTTCGCGGATATTCCGCGATTTTTTTATTTTCACTATCTTGATATTCCTTTCTGCCTGGGTTTTCCTTCCACACTCTTGGATTTTGAGCGTATCTTGTTTATTCTTGCTTTAACCGAGGGCTTAGTAGTCCTGACCGAAACGGCTGTATCCCCGTATATTTTTGATTGCCTCCCTCGCTGATTTTCGTTTATACGGGGCTGCGCTTTTTTTGGCGTTTTATCATTATCTTTCTTCTTGCTCTCCGTCGATTTCTCGGGTTTCGGCTGCTGATTTTCGGTTTCTTCGGATTTTTCACCCTGCTGTTTCGGAACGGCTATACCGAGTTTTTCTATTATATAATTGAGTTTGCTTATATCTTCCTGTTTAGCAATAACATCACAATATTCGGATTTAGCTGTGCTGTCCGTTACAGCAGAATATAAAACACCGTACTTTTTCGCCTCATTATTAAATTTTGATAAATCGGACTTTCGCAGAGTTACTATACAAAGCGGCTTCTCCGATTTGAGCAGTTGCTTCATATTGGTTTTGCCTTGCAGCTTGTTGTTATCTTTCAAAAGCGCAACTATGATAGCAGCAAGATTCTTTGCCCCGAGACCCGCAAGTTTAGCTGTCGCCTCGGTAATCTGAATACCCTCTTTTACAAACAAATCAGCGACTTCCCCGCTTGTATCCATTTCTCACCACATCCTTTTGCTTTATAATTTCATCGGCCTGCCGCTGTTTATCGGCAATATGTTTTGAATCCGATAATATTTTATCGCACATACGGATATCGCCGCGCATCAGGCGGAGCCTGCGGTTGATCTCTGCGGCTTTTGACTTAATCTCAGTCTCATTCTCTGGCGTTCTTTCCGAATACACATTTTTGCGCTCATCAATCAAATCATTGATTTTTTCTTCGGTTCGGCATCTGAATTCTTCCAGATCTGCCGCTGTTTCAATGTTGTTGAGCCGCAAAAATTTCAGCTGTTTCTGATACCTCTCGAATTTTATAATCTCATCACGCATAAAAAATGACACCCGCTGCGGTGTCCGTTTTCTGCGTATTAAATTGAAGAAGTACAGATAATGAAAATACAGCGCCTGAAAGCCGCGCAGTTTCTTCGGCTTATGTTTTCTTATGTCGCCGCTGTAGTGAAATTGTTTTGCCCTTTGCGGCGGAGCCGATACTATCCCGTTTCTTTGCGCCGATATTCGTTCCTTTATACTTTCCTCCGAATAATCGTCGCCCAGACTGTCAAGCCTGATCGCTCTTTTTCCGTAAGGCGGTATTATTGAGGTATGCAGCACATTCTCACCCAGCCGAGAAATAACATAACCGCGCCGTTTAAGAAGCATCCAAAACCCGCTCATTGTGTATGACTGCTTTATTATTTCATCGAGTTCCTCGCGCATCTGGCCTCTGATTGTGGGCTTGCCCTGTTTTTCGGCGCTCCATTCGGCGTAATGCTTGCCTCTGCGCTTGGGCTGTTCGATCACGGACAGGTTATACTCTCTACACAACCTGTCTGATGTTTTGCGGATTATATTATAGTAGCTTTTGGGTGTAGAACGGAACTTGCCGCCGTCAGTAAATGAAACCGAATTGACAATAACGTGATTATGGAGATGGTTTTTATCAAGATGCGTTCCGATGACAACCTCAAATCTGTCACCGAAGCACTCGGCGGCAAACTCGCATCCTATTTTATGTGCCAGTTCGGGTGTAACCTCGCCGGGTGCAAATGACTGGATATAGTGATAAGCAAGGACCTTACCTTCTTTTCCGAATTTGTGTTTTGTCTCCATCATCTCATTGTATGCGGTTTCGACACTCATGCAGTTAATACTGCTTTCAAAAAGCCGCTGTTCGGTTTTGGACGGATTTGCGGCATAGTCAATAATATTGCACAGAGCCGTCTTTTCCTCATTCGCGGCGTAGCTTATGGCTCTCTTGAGACGGCTGCGCACAGCATATACTTTGGTTATCGCCATCAGCGTTTCACTGCTATGTATATCTCGCCGAGAAGCTTCAATACCTCGTCTATATCATCGCTGCTTACGTTTTTGCATGTATTCGCCATTCTTGCAATCTGATTTATGTTGTTGCCGATTGCGTTTATCTCTCGAAGCAGCCTTGAAATATTATCGGGCGGGCGCGGCCTGATATCCACACCCATAATAAGTTTTCTGACAAACGGCTCCATCTTCAAGCCGGCAATTTCCGCTTGAGATTTTAACTTGCTTTTCTCGGTTTTTGTCAATCTGATCAATACCGATTCTGTGCGTGATCTCATAAAACTTAACCTTTCCATATAAAAAAGCTGTCACATAATAATGTAACAGCTTTTTTTAAATAAAATCAAATACACTTAACAATTATTGGGTTCTCGCCAAAAACTCCACTTTGAGAGTCATATCCATGCCGTCCGCCAACCTTTTAAGCGTTTTAAGAGACGGATTAGCATTACCGTTTTCAAGTTTACTTATGTCACTTTGAGCAATTCCGGTCCGAGCAGAAAGTTCTTCCTGAGTCAATCCGGCATTCTGTCTGGCTTCCGCTATTGCTTTTATAATAGCAAATTCAGGCTCAAGTTCATTAAATTCTTTTTTAAACGCGGGATTTTCAAGCTGCTTTGCTAAATAGTCATTAAACTTAGTCATAACTTATCTCTCCTTTCCGCATTCTTTCCATAAAGTCGGCTCTGTATTTTTTTGCAAGTTCTATTTCTTTCCTAGGTGTTTTTTGTGTCTTTTTAATAAATCCGTTTGTTAGAATAATTCTATTTCCAATATAAAAGAAATACAGTACCCTTGAAATATCTGAACCGACTTTGGCCCGCAGTTCGAATATACCATCCTCAATGGCCTTTGAATAAGGTTCTCGTATAGTTGTACCCATTTCCTGCAATATTAAAATAGTCCCTGCCATTTTAGCTCTAAGTTTTACGTTTAGTGAGTCCAAAAACTCACGCGCAGGTTCAAATCCGTTAGCGGTACTGTAAAATATAACTTCAAATTCTTTCAAATATTCTCACCTCTTTATGAGATATATCCTATAAATATTATAATCTCAAAGTATCATTATGTCAACTGTTTTTTTGAAATTCTTGCGGGATTTTAAGGGTTTCCCTTAACAACTGCATTTTGGCTATCAAAATGCTATGCTTGCAAGTCTTTAGAGTATATACTCCTATTCCTCCGGCATATACGGTACAAGTTCCTCGGTTGTGTCAAACTCCGACTCGCCGGAGCCGTTCTCGGATTCTTCATCGGGCTTGGCATAATCGCCCATCCACTCGTCGTATGTAATAAATTTTGTGCCGCTGCGGATAAAATTCTCCGATATGATTTCGGTTTCATTGTCGGAATTTCCGCAGTTCACAAAAATTTCCGCGATGTCGGCATTATTTACGGTTATGAAGTCGGTGTTGATAAATGTGTCCAAAAAGCGGTTTACAGCAGCCTCGGGACTGTCTGCCTTTATGTTAAACTCTTTGCTTGCGGTAAAAGTTACCGATACTTTGTAATCCTTTTTCATAATGTCCTCCTGATTTTTATTTATATAGCTTACCTGATACCAAATTCAGTATTTTTGATACCAACTTTTTTGAACATAAAAAAATCGGTATCAAATTGCATAAATTTGATACCACTCAGCCGGCTCCGATAAAGTCCCAATCAATATTTGCGTTTCCGTCCGCCGTTTCTTCCGCTGTATCTGAAACGATCCGAGCGTTGAAACCTTCCGTATATTCAGGCAAAATTTTCTTGAAGCGCTCAATCACTTCGTCCGCGACTAAATTTGCTAAATCCTGTTTCTCGGAAGTTTTGTTTTTCTCGTCATAATATCTGTCAAAGTAATCAGCCAAAGCCACGGAAACAGCGTGAGAAAATGACTTAAATTTCTTCTTGTCCATGGTATGCAAATATTCCCACGCCTTCATGCCGATCGGGTCATCAATATCAAAGCGAATGCTCGTACAGCGCACACGGCTCATATATTTGTACCGCGACGAAGCCAAGCATCGGCTATATACTCAAGTCCTTTTGCGGCGGCGCAAATATCATCAACGACAGTTACTCTGTCGGAATCATATTTACCGAAATTTTTAACCAGCTTGCCGCCTCCGCCCGTTATCCAGAGCCGCATAAGGTTCGGATTATATTCATATTTATACAGTGTATTAAAAATCTCGTCGGTATAGTCGGCGGCAATTCTGTTCATACACGCCAAATAATCGGGATGTATATCTGCGGTGCCGTGCTTTAAAAAGTGATCTGTTATGCTTCTGTCGGTTTTAATCCCGAAATTATCCATAAGTGCGTTCTCGATCCTGACAGCGCATTGATTTACGCCGAGTTTTTCGGTCCATGATTTGCTCTCTATGGGCTTCTTATTGTTTATATACAATATATTAATGGTGCCGCTGCCGATGTCCGCGAGCATATTTGTACCTTTAAACTCATCTATCCGTTCTATCACTGCGGGATAACCCTGCGGATATATGCTGCATCCGACGAAATTGATATGATAATCATTATCGGCGAACCTGAATTCAACCGTTTTATTACGCATAAGGTAGGCCTTGAAAGTGCCGCGCTGAACTCTTACCCATGTGAGCGGCAACCCTTCAGCAAGATATACGTCGGCAGAACAGATACGCGATCGTTTAAGTTCGCGGGCGATCGCCGCCAGTGTAAGAATGTAGAAATCCTCATCCGCTGTTTTGTCGGCTATGAAGTCCTTGTGGCCTTCGCCGAAACGATAGTATTTTCCGTTGTATTCAAGAATATTGCCGGAAAATATCGGCGGTGTGTCGTATTTGATCAAGCCGGTAGGCGTTACCGTATTGGCGGTCTTAATATTACCATATCCGGTGTCAACGCCTATGATTTTAGTTCCGTTTTTCAGTTCTCTCATATACATCTCCTCCTTTTCCAATATAAAAAGCCGCCGATATAAAATCAGCGGGCTAAATTGATTTTTTCAATAAGAAACAAAGCCTTGTAATTCAACTTTCCAAAGAGTTTTCGTTAAGCAAAAACTCATACAATCCGAGATGCAGAATGCCGTCTTCATCCGTCCAAGGCTTCATAGCGGTTTTGGTTATAATAATCTTTTTGAAGAAATCATTTGTATTTTTGAGAGGTCGAAGCTCGGCTGTCATTTTATCCGGGTTATCCGTGGTGAGCGCTGACTGAATATAATACTTCTTTGAGCCCTTATTTATTATAAAATCAATTTCGCACTGTTTTTTTGTTTTTTTACCGCCCTTTTTTTCTATCACTTCAACAACACCGACATCAACAAGATAATCACGGCACAATAGTTCGTTATAAATTATGTTTTCCATAATATGTGTTTCTTCCTGCTGCCTGAAGTTGAGTCTTGCGTTGCGAAGACCTATATCAGCGCAATAATACTTGACAGGATATTCAAAGTATTTTTTGCCTTTGACATCATAGCGATTGGCGCGGCTGAAAATAAATGCTTCCGTCAAATATACAAGATACTTTGAAATTGTATTGCTTGAGACATTTATGTTTTTTACCGACTTTAATGTCTTTTCAATTTTCAGCGAATTTGTAAGCGAACCGACAGATGAGCATAGGTTGTCTGTCAACTCTTTCAGGACTTCCTCGAGCTCTATATCATATCTCTCCATAATATCTTTAAAATATACCTCATCAAAAAGCCTGCGCAGGTAATTCATCTTATCCGAATCCCTTTTTTGAGACAGCACCAGAGGCATACCGCCGTACAAGGCGTATTCCTCATACGCCTCGGATTTATCGCCCTGCACGGCGCTAAAATATTCCTTAAAAGATAACGGGTATACCCGCACTTCGTCGCCTCGACCTCTGAATACCGACATCACATCTTTTGTAAGCATTTTTGAATTACTGCCTGTTACATATACATCGGTATTTCTGAGCCGCATTATACCGTTTAGCACATCATACAAACGAACGCTTTCTCCGTTTTTAAGCTCTTCTTTTGTAATAGCATACTGAACTTCGTCAATAAAAATATAATACATTTGATCATCCGTTATTTTTGAGCGTATATAAGACGACAGTTCCTTTGGGTCTCTACAATTCTCAAATCTGTCATCGTCAAGCGCAACAGTTATTATTCTGTCCTCGTCCACACCGTTTGCCGTCAGATAATCATAATAAAGATTAAAAAGCAAAAAGCTTTTTCCACAGCGTCTGATACCCGTTATGACTTTTATAAGTCCGTTTTCCTTGCGGTCTATCAGTTTTTGCAAATAATGATCTCTCTGTATAACTTTGTTCATGACAACTCCTCCGATTAAAACTTACGGTTATTATCCCCTTAGTTTTAAATATTATATCATAAAATAAAGTGAAAATCAAGAACTTTTAGAATTCAGGTTCAAAGTCACCTAAGTTTTAAATCCGACTTTAAT
Organism: uncultured Monoglobus sp.; assembly: GCA_947624775.1. Classification (GTDB taxonomy): domain Bacteria; phylum Bacillota; class Clostridia; order Monoglobales; family Monoglobaceae; genus Monoglobus. The sequence continues at coordinate 30,679 of CANQLT010000013.1, read as the reverse complement.
GCGGCTATCGCATTTACCGTTCCGACCGGTAGTTTTTTGACTTTTTCTTTTGTGCGTTATGCTTAAACAAGTCATTAGCGAATTCTTCTATCGTATCTCTGAGCATGTCCATGTGTGAATAATCATTATGCAGCCACCTTGCATAGCAATCCGCAAGCGGCTCTTTCAGTTTCAAAAGTTCGAGCGTTTGTGCCCTTGAAATATCCTCATTTTCAAATATTGACAAAATATCATCGCGAATGACTTTCTCGTATGATGACTCTATAATTTGCTCAGGTGTAAGTGATTTTAATCGAGAAATATAAATTTTCTGCTCATCGGCAGCCTTCTCATAAAGTATAGCTCTTAATTCATCGGTTGAATATGTACTAAGATTTTTCACTATCATTTCTCCTATCTTTCAAAAACTTTGTTTTTTTGTTTATCACGAATTTCGTCGGGCGCCGATGTGTCTATGGCGTCGCTTTGTTTCTTATCCATATTCAGAAGTGCGTCCAATGAGGCGAGCCGTTTGCTTTTTTCCGCAAGCTCATCCTCCTGCGGAAACGCTTTTACGGCTTCTGTTTTGGCATTTTCAAACTGTTGTTTTGTTTCCGTGAGGTTTGCCTCAAAACTTTTAAGACGGTTCGGTATATTTTCAATAGCATTGTCTATCCTGCGTATGTTGCCGAACGTATCGGTTCCAAGCTCAACGGTATATGATAAACTGCCTTTAAGCGACATCATATATTTCAAATAAAACGGTTCATAATATATACTCATTTCAAAACCGCGGTATTTTCCGATAGCCACTTCCGACACGGAATTTGTTGACTTGCATATTTCAATAAGCCGCTTGCCCGCCTGTTCCTTATCTGTGTATACCGCCCCTTTAAGCTCCATAGGGCAAAAAGAATCATCTTGTCTCGGGTTCCGCTCTAAAATTTTAATATCTTTCTTCACTCCGCTGATTTTTCCCTCATAGGAACGTATCTGCTCCGGGTAGTATTTTATTATCTTATCCTCCAGCGCGTATTTTTGAGTTAAAAAGTTTGATTTGAGCAGTTTCAGCTTTGCAACTTCCGTATCAAGCTCCATTTTTTCTTTAATATGCGGATTTCCCGTTGCTAACGCCTTGATCTCCGCGTATGACAGCGCGACTTCATCTATATCCTCGGCGGAACGAACCGGAGACTTGCTTGTCATTACCTGCGATATGAACCGCTGCTTGTGCTCGACCAGCTGATACATGTAGCTGTCAAAAGTGTCCTTGGTGACGTATCTGTAAATATCAACTCTGTCGTTAAGGTTTCCCTGACGCACAATTCTTCCGAGGCGCTGTTCAAGATCTGACGGACGCCACGGGCAGTCGAGATCATGCATCGCCACCAGATGTTTCTGTACATTGGTTCCCGCGCCCATTTTCTGTGTCGAACCGAGAAGTATTCTGATTGTTCCGTTCCTGACCGCGGCAAACATGTCTTTTTTCTGAGCCTCATTTTTAGCGTCATGGATAAACGCTATCTGTGATTCGGGAACGCCTTTTTCCGTCAGCTTATCCTTAATATCGTTATATACGCTGAACTCGCCGTCGGATTTTGGAGTTGACAGATCGCAAAACACAAGCTGCGCCCCTATCTGATCGGCTGTTTTTTGCCAAATCTCATAAACATTATCGGCGCAAACACTAACTTTGGTTTGTTCCCCGTCCGGCAGCATAGGATCAATCAACCTTTGGTCAAGTGCGAGTTTTCTGCCGTCATTGGTTATTTTCAGCATATTATCGACTGTGGGATCAACAACTTGATTGCGGACTTTTTCGGCTCTTTCCGATAAGCTCTTAACGATTTGCTTCTGCATTTCGGTTGGTTCTACCGCTATATTGTGAAAGTCAGCCTCGGGCACGGGAAGTTTCAGCATATCGGCCGTCTGGATATCCGCCGTTTCTTTAAACATATTCATAAGTTCAGGAAGATTATAGAATTTGGCAAACCGTGTTTTTGCTCTGTAGCCGCTGCCTTCGGGCGCAAGTTCTATCGCCGTCACCGTCTCACCAAATGTTGATGCCCACGCGTCAAAATTTTGAAGTCCTTTTTCCGCGATGGTGTTATACTGCAAATACCGCTGCATAGTATAAAGCTCTACCATTGAATTCGATATAGGCGTTCCCGTCGCAAAGCATATTCCGCGGCTGTCGGTCAATTCGTCAAGATAACGGCATTTCATAAACAAATCGGAAGATTTTTTGGCTTCCGTCTGGGCAATACCGCCCACATTTCTCATTTTTGTGTAAAGATACAAATTTTTATAATAATGCGCCTCGTCCACAAACAGCCTATCAACGCCCAGTTCTTCAAAGGTTACAACATCATCTTTTCTGCTTTGGTCATTTAAGCTTTTGAGCTTTGTTTCAATGCTGCGTCTTGTTTTTTCAAGCTGCTTTATTGTAAATCTCTCGGCTCGGCTTTCTTTTGCCTCGGCAATTCCCGCAATTATTTCCTCAAGCTGACGGCTCAGTGTCATACGCTGCCTTTCTATTGACATAGGGATTTTCTCAAACTGGCTGTGTCCGATTATTACCGCGTCATAATCTCCGGTAGCGATTTTGCCGCAAAACTTTTTTCGATTCTTGGTCTCAAAATCCTTTTTGGTTGCAACCAATATGTTTGCGCCCGGATAGAGCTGCAAAAACTCGCTTGCCCACTGTTCGGTTAAATGGTTCGGCACAACAAAAAGGGACTTATTACAAAGTCCCAGCCTTTTGCTTTCCATAGCAGCAGCTGTCATTGTCCACGTCTTGCCCGCGCCAACAACATGACCGAGAAGGCTGTTGCCTCCGTACAATATTCTGGCAACTGCGTTTTTCTGATGTTTGCGCAGCTTTATTTCGGGATTCATATCGGGCAGCCTAATGTGACTCCCGTCATATTCTCTCGGGCGAATTGAGTTAAACTTTTCGTTATACAGCTTTGTCAGCCGTTCACGCCGTTTTGGATCTTTCCATACCCATTCACTGAAAGCGTCCTTGATGGCCTGCTGCTTCTGTTGAGCTATTGTAGTCTCTTTGGAGTTTAAAACAGCTTTTCGGCTGCCGTTTTCATCTTCCACATAATCAAATACCCGAACATCCTTAAGGTTAAGAGTTTCTTCTATGATCTCATAGGCATTTTTACGGCTTGTTCCGTAAGTATTATGTACTTTTACATTGCCTCTGTCATAACTCTTTCTCGCAATGTTCCACACTCCCGTGTATGGGGTGTAGCTAAGTTTTATATTTTCGCGCGCCCAGAACGACGGAGTAAGCAGCTCGTGTATAAAGTCCTGATAATCCGATTCGGGAATCCACGTGGTTCCGAGCCGAACGGTTATTTCGGCGGCAGTCAGGTCTTTGGGCTGAACTTTCTCAAGTGATTTAACATTTATTTCATATTTCGGATCGGTTTCGGCTTTAGCTTTTGCCGTCCTCAGTTTTTCCCGCACATTGCCGGAAAGATACTCATCGGCGGGTAAGTATTTCTCCTCGGAACTGTTTGTTCCGTAAAGAGGATTTAAAAAAATCACTCCCTGCAGATCTTCGAATATTTCATCTTCGCTCTTTCCGCAAAGCTCCGACATATATTCCATGTCCACCTCGGCCTTTTCACCTATAGAAACAGCCAAAGCCTCGCTTGCGGTATCAACATGGGATATTTCCTGTCTTGCCCCGATAGTCCGTTTGGTAAACATATCCGCTTTGCGCTCGAGTTCACCGTTATCGTCCAGAATTTCAAGCGAGCATAACAGAAAATAGCTGCTGTCCGTTGAAAACGCCATACTGTTGCCGCGCGAATTTATCAGACCGTATTTTTTGGTATACTCGTCATACAAAGTATTAAGTTTTAACTGCTGATTTTTAATTTCCGCATTTGAATAACCTTCGGTCTGATATTCGATCAGTGTTCTTACACAGTCGCGTATCTCAATCATTCCCTTAATACGGTTTTCCGCTGTTTTTGACACGTTTACTTTATTCATAACGCTGTTTTCACGGTAATATATATCACCGTCCACAACCGTGTATGAAAAATTTTTAACGTCGGGATCCGCCGGAATAAACTCGACATTGCCGATTTCGGCTTCATCAAATTCGTACTCGGAAATACGGCCTTTAAGATTTTGTATTGCTCCGCTTAAAAGCTCCTCAAGATTTGCTCCATCATAAGCTTTGCAACTGAGCCGCATACCGAACGGTCCGCTTTCTTCAACCATATCACCGAGCACCATGTTCGGATTATCAATAAAATATTGATTAATCGCGTATCCGTTTTCATCTATGCCGAGATGCACCCATTCGGGTTCAATATCAACCATACGGTCTCGTTTTTGCAGGAATATTATGTCCGAAGTCACTTCTGTGCCGGCATTTGCCTTAAACGTATTATCAGGCAAACGCACAGCACCGATAAATTCCGCCCTTTGCGCAATATATTTCCGCACATTGGAATTCTTCTTATCCATTGTCCCGCTTGAAGTAACAAAGGCTATCACACCGCCGGGACGAACTTTATCAAGTGTTTTGGCAAAAAAATAGTCGTGGATCAAAAAGTTGTGCCTGTCATATTTTCTGTCCATAACTTTAAACTGACCGAACGGCACATTGCCTACCGCGGCATCAAAAAAACTGTCCGGAAGTTCCGTATCCTCGTATCCCCGAACAGCAATTTTATTCTTTTGATATAACTGACGTGCGATTCTTCCCGAAATACTGTCAATCTCCACTCCATATACGTTGCAGTTTCTTAAGCTCTCGGGCAGCATACCTTCAAAATTACCTATACCCATAGCCGGATCTAAGATATTGCCCTGTTTGAGTCCCATGTTTTCAAGCGCGGAATATATCGAGCGAATTACCACAGGCGGCGTATAGAAAGCTGTCAGCGTGCTTTCACGCGCTGATTTATATTCATCATCGGTAAGTATGTCCTTAAGCTGCAAATACTCTTTGCTCCAGTTCTGCTTTGAGTCATCAAACGCTTCCTGCAAACCTCCCCATCCGACATATTTTGAAAGGATTTCCTGTTCATCCGAAGCTGCAAGACGGTTTTCGCTCTCGCATTTTTTGAGTGTCATTATGGCGTTTATGTTATTATTAAACTTTTCTTTTGCGCCGCCGACGCCGAGATTATCATCCGTGATAATGAAATTAATTCGTTCGGATTCGGGAACCTCCGGATTGATCATATCCCCCGTAATTACAGCAGAGGAACCATTGTCCGCCTCGGGCTGCAACGGCTCGCGCTGCTCGTTGAGGATACGCTGAACCACGCCTATTTTTTCAACACGGTCGATCGGGAATCCGATATTGTCCTCAAATGTTATATCCCTCATTGTCACATCGCCGCCGATTTCCGATATATCCTCAATAACAAATCTGCGGTCATCTATTTCAAGTTCCCGTCCAATGAGATCGTTACGGCTTATTTCTGTATCGTCGATTTCGGAAATATCCGCCGCTATATGTTCATCCGTTTCCGGCAAAACGGCAGCAACATCGCTTGCGTACATAAACACAAGGTCGTCAAACTGCATACTTGAGAGAAAATTTTCCGTCATGTCATCAAGATCGCTGAACTGTATTGTGTTAACAACTTGATTGTTTACAGACTGCAATATACGATAATTGACAAGGTCGGCGTCAACTCGTGTTTCATTCTCACCGTTCTCGGATATAGTGTATGCAAGCCGCACATTCTCAAGATCGGAAAAATCGGCTTCGGTATCATATTGATTCAGGGAAAATTCGTTTATTATCAGCTTTGCCCGATTAAGTAATCTTTCTTCCGCAAGACTTACAATTATGCCGTTTTTGTTAAGCTCTTCTTCATATCTCTCGACGCTCATTGCGGGAAATCCGGTCATAGTAACTTTTTCTCCGTCAATCCGCTTGAACGTGGTTGTCAGATTTAGTATTTCAGCTGCTTTTTCCGCTTCATCTCCGTATAATTCATAAAAATCTCCGACTCTGTAAAGCTCAACAACCTGTAATTTTTTCAAATCCTCCGCTATATCATACGCATTGCTTCGAGCGTATACATCTGTCGTCCGAAACTGAATTGTATTGAGAGAATTTATGATCCTTCCGCGTTTGTCCGCGTCTTTGAGCATATCGGCTATCCGAAACTCATCTGCACCGATTAAATCGGAATGGCCGTCATTTTCAAGAATTCGGCGGTCAGACAGATCAATCGTGTTTATATAATACATTAATCTGGTCGTCAATGTGAGAGCGCGTTCCTGCTGTGACATTTCACTTGCGCTGTCCACGAATTGCATTTGTTCTCCGCGCACCCTCAAACGTTCCTGCTCCGCATTGTACTTCGGTATATCTTCCGCAATTTGCTTTTGTGTTAAATATCTGCCCGAGTTTATCAGTTTGTCAATACGTTTCGCTGCATCATTCCATGAAATTTTAACTGTGGAATTCGGCGAATATATATCGACGCGGCTGAAAGTAATGCCTTTGTTTTCATATTCTTCGCGGAATATTCCCGAACTGTGGCCGCCTATGCCGTATTCCTTTTTTAAAAAATCTCTGCGCTCCTTGCCGTCGGTATGCTCCGTAAAATACAAATATATTCTTATCTTACTGTCGCTGTAGCCGCTGCCGCGCAGAAACAGTCCGTCGAGTTCATCTTCCGTGATAAATCTGCCGGTTTCCGTATGCTGATATTCGTCCGCGGCAAAGTGTAGTCTTTCGAGATGTAAATCTTCCAGCTTGCCAAGAACTTTGTCGGGAGTGTACAGCTGCCAGCGCATTACATTATTGTCATATTTATAGCTGTCATACAAAGCCTCCGTATCGGAAATGAGCCTGTTTAATCCAACGGTGTCTTTTAACATTTCCGCTATTTTAGCCGTACTTGCCGGAAAACCTCCGTCAAACAAACCTTCGGGAAAAGAATTCTTCAGTTCCGGGAAATCATCGGAGTTTATATCCTGACGCATATACCAGAATGCGTATGACGCGTCTCTGCGCTCAAATTCTTCCATTCGGTCAAGCGTCTCCTGCGGCGCGTATCTGCCGAGCTTCAGCAATTCTCTGATACGGCTGTCAGCCTGCTCCCATCCTATTATTTCGCTCCGCGGATTTAATATCGCATTATTGCCGCGGGCTATTTTTATTCCATCTTCATTCCACCACACGGACATTTTTGTGCCATCGAAGATAAAGCCCTTGCCGCCGGTTCCGTATTCGGACTTCAAAAACTCAATATTTTCATCAGAACTTTTGTTTTTGCTGTACTGAATACATATCCTGAGTATACTGTCGGCGCTGTTTGCCCCGCTTACAAGAACCTCGTCTATTATCTGCTGCGGCAGCGGCGGCATAGTAAAAGCGGAGCTGTTTTGCTCCGCCCGCGACACTATATTCTGTTGCTCCTGTATTGACGGAAACAGATCATCCAGACTTAACTGAAAATCAGTTCCCTCATTATCTGTTCCTCCGCCGAACTGCGAAAATTGTTCATCATTCCCGCCCAGCCGAGCGGGTCTTTCGCTTTCATCTGTTCGTCCGCTTGCTCGCTCTCTGCCATTTTCTTCACTGCTGCGTCTATCTGCTCCTTCGCCGTTCTGTCGATTTCCTCCAGATGGCCGAGAAGGGCTCCGCTCATCAGCATTTCGTTGTATTTGCTCCTGCGGTTGTTCAGCAGAAACGTCCTCCGCATCATTCCGTATTTCCCTATCCGATAGGGCTCTGTCGATACCGTCAGGTTCGGTATCAGGTACTCTCCGCTGCGCTTGTATGTCAGTTCCATGTTCAGCGCTCCTTTCCTGTAAGTTATTTTCATTATATACCGTATTTTGAGATTTGACAAATTCCTGCTGCAAAGACACGGCTTCGCGGATCTCCGTCAAAATATCTTCGGATATTGTGCTGACAGCGGTTCCGAGAACAGATATGGTTTCCGGTGTATTAAAATCACTAATAAAATGAAAATTATCTTCGTCAAGAATTTCATCCGCATCATACCCGAGTCTTTGCAAAACAATATATGCCGCCGACATTTCGGCCGTCAGTCTGTACCTTATTCCAATACTGTCCTGATCCAATTCATCAAAAAAGCTGTCATACCGTTCGGCAAACAGCCTGTCAATATATTCCGGATTTGAAAGTACTGCGTTATGAGCCGCCCACACTACCGCATCGGCCAGATTGTCCCTGCCCGCAAGCTCGCCGAAAGTTCTCTCAAGCGCTTCAACTGCGGCGCCGTCGTATTGATTATCATACCGCCATATATGAAACTCGTTTCCGTAAAAACTGTTTGTATCGGATATGTCGAAAACATAATTCAGATAATACCTGCCGCCGTTTTCCCGCAGCAGCGCGATTCCCTTGGCCCCGCGGTTAACCCATCTGCGTATATCCTTGTTCCATACATCCATAGATGCGCAAGCCGTAGCGTCGGGTCTTTGGGCAAAAATACTCACCTGATCCGCAAATGAATACTTATATTGCCAAGCTGCCGAACGCAAAAAAGCTGTCCAGTTTTTATATTCGGACAGCTCGTTTAAATTTTGTCGGTACAGCTCAAATATTCGCTCCGCCTTTCTCGCCATATATTATCTCTCCGTTTCCTGTATTTTAGGTTGTTTGTCCGGTTCTCCGGCAGCTATTTTCTTTAACTGCCTCATCGAATTTAAAGATGTGCCCCGAACATCCGCAGGACTTTCCATAAAATCCTTGACCGCACTTCTAAATTCCGGTGTTCCCGCATCTATCAAGCTGCCTTTGCCCATGCTTTCAATATATGAGAAAAACTCAATCGGTGTCTTGCATTTTTCTCCCGCCTCTTTAACGATATCATTATCAACCTCGATATGTACCAGCTGACCGCCGGCATCCGCATCGGGGTTATAGTATATCTCTGTAAATCCCGCATCGGTCTTATAGAACTTATCTTCGGTTATTTCGCCGTATGTCTCACTGATATACAGAACGTCTCTTTCGGCTGTGACCGGCTCGTATGTATCATTATTTCGTTCCCGTATTTCAGCAAATTGACATATATGAAAAATGCTGTTATATTTACCCATTAAAAAATGGTAATCGTCAATATATCTGCATTTATAGCAGTTTTCTTTGCCGTCATGACCGTTCGTAATCCTGACATATCCGCCGTCGGGTATTCTGAACAGCTCATTATATTTGCTGTCAATAAATCGGATTTCTTTATTTTCATTATCCAAAATCTACACATCCTTTGACTTAATTCTTTCGGCATAATCGACCATAGGATATTTGATCCTGTCAAGCCTGTCCTGCTCATTTGTCTTGAAAAAAGTGCAGTTTCTTTTACGGCAAACCGTCTCTTTCAATATTCGGCAGCCGCGTTCCGACATTGCAAAGCAATCAAAATATTTTTCGTCGATTAAATCAAGTTTTCTGCAACGCTTCATTTTTCCGGTTCCTCTCTATGTCTGTTTTTGTCAATAAAAGCTTCGCGCATTTCGATTTTTTCATATGCGCGATTGCAAAAATCTTTTTGGGCGGCTGCCAGATCGGAAAAATAGTGTCCCCAATAATAGTCATTGCCGCCTCTGCACTCCCATGTTACATACTGCGGAAGAACACCCTTGCGCACTCCTAACACTATTTCCACACTCCCGATCTCCATGCTGCTGATAATTTTAAAACCTATATTCTCTCTGTTTTCAGTATTCATCTCTCAGGCTCCTTTCTGTTTCTCGCCCATTTGGACAGCAGTTTTTCTATAATGTCCTGCATTTGTTTCGGAGTATAATTTTTCGGAAAATATTTCCGAAGTCTGTCCTCTTTGAGAACAACTTTTATTTTTTCGGGTTTTTGTTCCAGCATTATCGAATCCATAACATCATAGCTGAGTCGATTTTCCTCTGCAAACTTGCGCATTTTTGCGGCTTGTCCGATTGAAGGCACCGCCTCATGCCGCTCTATCATTTGCACAACGTCGGCCTGCGCTTTTGTTCCCAGATAAGATAACTCAACGGCCGCATTTAACGGCAGCCGTTTCTCGTCAACCAAATTAAGCAGAGGATCAATCAATTCGGTTAATCGAATATACCGCTGAATTTGCTTATAGCTTTCTCCGTTTTGCTCGGCAACAGTCTCTACCGATGTTTTTAACTTCTGGCCAATTTGGCCAGAAGTTAAATCAGTTCTGGCTCCTTGATGTTTTAGTGCTTCAAGCTTTAATTTGTACGCATAAGCCTTTTCGCTGGGAAGTATGTTTTCACGCTGCAAATTGCTGTCCACAAGGAGTATTGCCGCCGAGTCGTCATCAAGATTTTTCACTATAACGGGAACATTTTTAATGCCGGCAATTTCACAGGCTTTGGTTCTTCGATGTCCCGATAATATTTCATAGCAGCCGTCTTTCCCCGTGCGCGCTATTATCGGTGAAAGTATGCCGCTTTCTTTGACGCTTCTAACAAGCTCGTCCATGCTCTCGTCAAGTCTCACTTTAAACGGCTGCTCCTCAAAAGGCCTGAGATCGCTCAGCGAAATTAATTTTATCTCCTCTGTGTCACTCAAATTTTTCACCTCCGTACAAATCATGACTTACTCTGTTTAAAAGCGCTGTATCCGCGGTCAATGCCGCGTTATACAGCGCCGATACAAGAAATGCTTTGGGGTTATGTATTTTATAATATATCTTTTTGAATTCAAGCAGGAAAGACTCCAAATTATTTCGGTTTATTTGCCGGTAACGTATCCGAACCAACTCTACGGGTATTTCTTTGTCCTCAATGCAATAATACGGTGTATCAATAATCATTACGTCAGCCATAACATTGACTATATTATCAATTATTTCCGTATCACCCGAATCAATCAAACTGTCATACTCAATTTGAGCTTTAATTTCTTCGATAACGTCATTATATCTGTCGGTCCACCGAGCGGTGTCGCCGCCGTTATTGACTTGATTGATATTACTCATATAAGTATTACTGATATTGATATTATTATATTTATTATCATTACGTTTCGATTTCCGAAACTCTGCGCTTTCGGTATGCGAAAGTCTTGAATTTCGATTTTCGAAAGTCTTAACTTTTGATTTAACGAAGTCTTGACTTTCGGTTTTCGAAAACCTCACATCCGAAGCGGTTTCAACAAATTTCTTCAAGTATATTCTTGCGGGCTTGCCCTGACCGCGCTTTATACGCTCGATAAGTCCGACGCCTTTTTTTGAATCAAGCTCCGCGATCAGTTTTGTGGCTTTTTCGGTTCCGCAGCACATATACTCCATAACATCGGAAACAGTAAAGTATATATACGCTCGATTTTCTTCATCAAACCAGCCGTTTTTGACCGACAGCCCCATACGGTCAAGCATCATGCCGTACAGCAGTTTCGCGCTGTCGGATAATTTTTTAAAATATGGCGATGTGACTAAAATCTTAGGTATGCGGTAAAACACAAATTGCTCGGCCTCATTGCCGTAGTAATAGTCAAAGTGAACCATGTTCATCTTTATTCTCCTTTTGAATTAGAGTATATATAAAATCTCCCGTCTCAAAAGAGGGGGAGATAATTTAGCCATTTATATTTCAGCTGTTCTCGTTTATTCATAAAGCAAATGCATATTCAACATCGAAATTCTGAAACTTTTTAGCGGATTTTATGCCCAGCGTCATTTTGTATTTTAAGACCTCTGTTTTTATGTCGGCCTTTATCATGTGGATGGACGTGGCGCCCGCTTTGAGCCGAACGCCGAAGCGGCTGCCCTGCTTGATTATTTCGGGCTCCTCGAGAGTCAGCTCGTCGATTGAGGGATAGACTATGCCGTAGCCGTCTCGCTCGACCTCGCCAAGCGCGAACGCGACCTTCTCGTATTTTTTGCGCATGTCCGCCAATTCCTCCAGCTGCCCGAGCAGCGCCTGGCGGTCGTTTATATTGAGCCCAGTGCGCTCGTTGAGGGTCTTAAAGAACAGGTTTTCGGGCACGGTTATCTCTATCTTCGCCTCGCCGTAGCCCGGGTTTATATCGGTCACCGCGGCGCTCTCGATAAATCCGCAGCTTTCGGCCAGAAGCGCGGGCAGGCTCTCGACGTCTGAGATCTTGTCGGCGCTTTCGATCACGCCGTAAATATCATCGGCGACGCTGCCGCCCTGCGCCGACGACAGCCACGACGGCACCGAGACCCGAAGCTCCATCAGCGGGAACTCGTAAAGTATTTTTTCCATGATATTGTTAAGGTCGCTCTCGTCCATATCGGCGCAGCTTACGGGAATGACCGCGGCGCCGTATTTCGCGCTCATTTCCTCCGCCAGCTTTTCGGCCTCCGCGCCGCCCGGGTCCGCGGTGTTGAGCAGTATTACAAACGGCTTTTTGAGCGCCGACAGCTCGTTCACGACCCGCTCCTCCGCTTTTTCGTAATCGGCGCGCGGTATCTCGGTTATGCTGCCGTCGGTCGTCACCACGACCCCCACGGTGGAGTGCTCGGATATGACCTTGCGCGTTCCGATCTCCGCCGCCTGCTCAAACTCCATCGGCGTCTGCGACCACGGCGTCATAACCATGCGCGGCATCTCGTTTTCGATATGTCCGAGGGCGCTCGGGACTATGTAGCCCACGCAGTCGATCATGCGCACCTTGAGATTGGCGTGATCGCCCACCGTTATCCGCGCCGCCTCGTTGGGTATGAATTTGGGCTCGGTCGTCATTATCATTTTGCCCGCGGCGGACTGGGGAAGTTCGTCCATTGCCCGCTCCCGCTTGTAGTCGTCGCCTATATTGGGCAGCACAAGCAGGTCCATGAACCGCTTTATAAACGTTGACTTTCCTGTCCTCACAGGGCCCACCACGCCGATATATATATCCCCCTGAGTTCTGAGCGCGATGTCGCCGTATAAATTATCTCGCATTATGTTTCCTCCTTAATCTTTGTGCAGCGGTATACATCATTTGTTAGATGATATGCCGAAAACGCCTGAAATATGATTACCGATTTCGTAACAAAAACCGCGCCGCAGAATATATTATATTAAGCTTTAAAAAAGGGCGGTGATAATGTTGCTCAGGAAAAAGCCGAAGCCCAAGTGCGAAAAAAAGAACTGCGTGAAGGTTCTGGGGCCGGTGCTGGTGGCGCTGGGCGCCGGAGTGTTTCTGGCAAACATAATACCGCCCTATATGCTTATCGTGATATTCGGGATCGCGCTGATCGCGGCGGGTATCTGGTTTATCATAAAATAATTTTAAAGGAGCGTTGATACATATGCAAATAGTTGTCATTCGTCCTCCGAAGGTTATCAGAGGGATATTAAAGCTGATGTTCGGAGTGAAAACAATAAAAGACGACGAGTAAAAAAATCCCGGAGCGTTTGCTCCGGGCATTTTAAAATTATCACTCCCGACGGACTATTCGCCATAGAGACCCGCGCGGTCGTTGACGGTGTACAGCCTGAGCTGATCCTCGGTCAGGTTCAGTCTGCCGTTCTCGTCGCCTTTAAGATAGCCCTTAGTCACCAGCTTGGTGATAGCGGGGACCGCCCAGGCGGGCATGTTCTCGTCGACGTAATCGTATCTCTTGAGAGTGTTTTTGATGCCGTCGATCTCTGTCTTGTTGTTTTGGATATCAATTCCGATCTCGCCAATTATCTTGTCCTGACTGTCGTTCTTGGCCTTAAGCTCGTCATATTCCTTGCTCATTAGCTCATCCTCGCTTTCATTTTTATATTCTGTTCCAAAATATTCGCAAATGCCTTTGCATATAGCCGCGGCGCATTTTTCGCGACCGCTCTCGGTGCCCAGGAATTTATTGTCGTCGTAGTTGTCTATAAACGCTGTTTCAACAAGTATCGCGGGCATAACGGTGCGCGTCAGCACCGCGAAGTTGGCTGTCTTTACGCCTCTGTCGCGTCTGCCCGTCTCTTCGGGCATATATTTTTGGACCGCCTCGGCCAGTTGGCCCGCTTTTCCCGAGCGGCTTACGCAGTAGGTCTCGCAGCCGTAAGCCTTGGTGTTGGCGGCGTTGCAGTGGATGCTGGCGAATATATCCGCGCCCCAGTCGTTTGCCTCCTCGGCCCTTTTGGAAAGGCTGGCCGACAGTCCGCTCGCCACGTTGTCGTTGATGTTTTCACGGCTCATCTTTACCAAAAAGCCGTTTTTCTCAAGCATGGGTCTGAGCTTTTGGGCTATCAGCACCGATATATCCTGCTCCTTGAGCCCGAAGCCCGCGGCGCCCGTGTCGGCTCCGTCGTGATTGTGCCCCGGGTCAATAAAAACCTTGTACATTTATTTCACCTCCGAGTGAATTTCTCCCGATTTCAGTTGCTTTTTGTATTCGTCGGCCGCCTTCGCCGCCGCGGTGAAGCTGTTGTTCTTCCACCACGCCGCAAGCGACGCTCCGATAGTGAATATCAGACTGACCGCCTGATAAATATCATCGTCGGCCACGTCTATTATCTTGTGTCCCGTCATTGTCATGGCCTGATTGAACAGCGCCAGAGCGAGCGCTATGGTCCTCGCCGCAGTTCCCGCGTCTATGCCTCTCACATTCATCACCTCCTTCATCATTAATTTTATTCCGTTTCAAGTGCCGCCGAGTGCCGTCTTGACAAACTCGGCGCGGGGGAGTAAAATTAAAATGAATTTTTATAAAGGATGTGGTATCAAAGTGGAAAAAACACCGTTGTCAATGCGCAAGCACATAGCCATATTCGGCAGCACCAACGCCGGCAAATCCACACTTTTCAATAAACTGCTCGGTCAGGACGCCGCCATAGTTTCGGAAATCAGCGGCACCACCACCGACCCGGTCACAAAAGCCATGGAGCTTATACCCTACGGCCCGGTCGCGCTTATCGACACGGCAGGCCTCGGAGACACGACCGAGCTGGGCGGCCGCAGACACGCGAAAACCATGGAAATTTTAAAACGCGCTGACTTAATATTATATGTTCGGGACATCAATTGTGACAACGATAAGATCGAAAACGATTTGAAACAGGCGCCGGTGATCGACGTTTTTACAAAAACTGATCTGGCTGATAACGAAACAATAAAAAAAGCGCGTCGGGAATATCCTAACGCGGTGTTTATGAATGATTACGGAGAAAAAAGCCTCGGCGCGCTGCGCGATAGAATAATGCGCGAGCTCAACAAGCAGGAACGCGATGACGAAACTCTGATAGGAGATCTGCTGCCCGAGGGCAGCAGCCTGATATTGGTGTGCCCGATCGACAGCGAGGCGCCAAAAGGAAGGCTTATCCTGCCACAGGTACAGCTAATCCGCGACTGTCTCGACCACGGCATGAAGGCGTATGTCACCACGGAGCATACCCTGCCCGACGCGCTCTCGGAGCTCAGCCGCGTCGATCTGGTCGTGACCGACTCGCAGGCGTTCAAGCTCGTTGACAGTCTGGTTCCAAAAAACATAAAGCTGACCTCGTTCTCTATGCTGCTGGCGCGGAGCAAGGGCAACTTCGCGCAGCTGTGCCGCGGCGCGGACGCGATAGACAGACTCGGCAAAAACTCAAAGGTGCTTATGCTTGAGGGCTGCACCCACAACACCTCCCACGAGGACATCGGGCGGGTGAAGATCCCCAAGCTGATCGAAAAATACACGGGCGAAAAGCCCGAGTTTGAGTATTTCACAGGCTACAACACGCCCGAAAGCTTTGAAAAATACGACCTTATTATCCAGTGCGGAATGTGCATGATAAACAAGCGGGAAGTCATGACGCGGCTTAAAGCCGCGGAGAAGCAGGGCGTTCCCGTAACCAACTACGGCATAGCTCTTGCCAAGCTGAACGGTATTTTAAACCGCGCACGTGAAATATTAATTTAATTTAGAACCTACAATTAACAAAAACATTCATATTAAACCGTATCGCCGAAATTCTCGTGGAGCCTCTTTAAAAACAACTCCGCGGGTTTTGAAAAAGCCTGATATTTTTTCCACGCGATGTCGATATGCATTTTTATATCCGACGCGAGCGGACGGAAACATATCGTCTTTTTCTCATTGGTTCGTATGATCTTGTCAAAGCACAAAACATAGCCCAATCCCTCGTCCGCCATCAGCGCGGCGTTATACAAAAGGTTATAGGTCGCCGCGACGTTAAGCTGCTCAAAATCTTTTTTCAGCCATTTCATGACATCTCTGCTGTGCAGCATCTGACGCGAAACGATAAGCGGCAGATTATGCAAGTCCTCGGGTCTGATAACATCGCGCGCGACCAGCGGACAATCACTGCGCATTAAGACACCCAGCGTGTCGAACGCCGGAAGGCGCAGATATTCGTATTTTGTTATATCCGCGGGCTCCATGAATATGCCGAAATCGAGCAAGCCCTTGTTCAGCTTATCGGCTATATCGTCGCTGTCGTTGCTGAAAATATGAAAATGAACATTGGGGTATTCCTCCCGCATCTCAGCGGCAATGCGCGCGATCAGACGCATAGCGTCCGATTCACCGCCACCGATGTAAATATCGCCGTTTATCATTTCGTTTCCGGATGTAAATTCAGATATTGTTTTATCCGCGAGACTTACTATATCCTCGGCGCGTCTTTTAAGAAGCATGCCGTCGCCGGTCAGCGAAAGCTTTTTGCTGCTCCGCACGACAAGCTTCGTGCCGAGTTCTTCCTCAAGATCCATAAGCTGACGTGACAATGTTGGCTGAGTAATATGCAAATCCTCGGCGGCTTTTGAAATATTCAATTCTCTCGCGATCGCGAGAAAGTATTTTAAAACTCGTATTTCCATTGTATAATTCCTCCTTTTGTCATGTCTTTACTATATCACAAGATAATATGCCGGTCAAGCATATTATCTTATACAATATAAGCATTTGACAAAGGTGCTTTTTCAGCATATGATTAAGGTACAAAAATTTTTCCAATGACGGGTCTCCGGGCCCCTATTGAAAATTTAATTATTATGAAAGGACGGTAAATCAAAAATGACAGAGGCAATAAAGCTTACAACCGAATGGGACAAAACTTTTGCGAAAAGTGATAAGGTGAACCACAAAAAGGTGACGTTCCGCAACCGCTACGGAATTACATTGGCTGCGGATATGTATACGCCGAAGGACGCGGACGGAAAGCTTGCGGCAATCGCGGTGTGCGGGCCGTTCGGAGCCGTTAAGGAGCAGGCTTCCGGCTTATACGCCCAGACAATGGCGGAGCGCGGATTCCTGACGATCACCTTTGACCCGTCGTTCACGGGTGAGAGCGGCGGTGAACCGCGCTATATGGCGTCGCCCGATATTAACACAGAAGATTTTCAGGCGGCAGTGGATTTTTTGTCTGTACAGGACAATGTTGATCCGGAAAGGATCGGCATAATCGGTATCTGCGGCTGGGGCGGCATGGCTCTTAACGCCGCCGCGCTCGATACGCGTATCAAGGCGGCCGTTGCTTCGACCATGTACGACATGACGCGCGTTAACGCAAAGGGTTATTTTGACGCGGACGACAGCGAGGACAAACGATATGAGGCAAAAAAAGCTCTCAACGCGCAAAGAATAACCGACTACAAAAACGGCAGCTATGCGCTCGGCGGCGGAGTCGTTGACCCGCTTCCCGATGATGCGCCGTTCTTCGTAAAGGACTACTATGACTACTATAAAACGAAACGCGGCTATCATAAGCGCTCGCTGAACTCCAACGGAGGCTGGAATATTATCGGGTGTATGTCGTTTATTAATCAGCCGATTTTGCAGTACAGCAATGAAATCAGATGCGCTGTGCTTGTTATGCACGGCGAGATGGCGCACTCGTGCTATTTCAGCCGCGACGCGTACGCGAATATGGTAAACGGCAGCAAATACACGGACAATAAGGAACTGCTTATCATTCCCGACGCGGTTCATACGGATCTGTACGACGGCGGAGGAAAGAACGCTATTCCGTTTGACAAGCTGGAGAAGTTTTTTAAGAATTATCTTGTAAGGTGATAGGAATTGAAGAAAAAATTGGAATTCTGTATTGCGCTTGCTTTTGCCGTGATATTATCTATATCCTCAACCGCCTGCGCGGCGGACGGCTATCCCGCGCATGAGCCCTACGGCGAGGGCGTTGGCGTGATGCCGGGACGCGTTGTATGGTCGTATGAACCGGATTCCGTTGACTGGGACGGAAGCGGATACTGGTGGGAGCCGGATAATTTTAACGAGGCCGTTATGCGGAATATGGTCTCGGACTCTATAGCGGCGCTCGGCGGAGCTTCGACGGCGGCGGACGGCTGGAGGGCGCTTTTTGAAAACCGCAACGAGCGAAACGGCGAAAGCGGCGGCTACAAAGCGGGCGAAAAGATAGCGATAAAGGCCAATATAAACGGCTCGGCCGTGATGGACGACGACACCTCGGGCGAAACGAGCATGAGCTATACAAATCCCGTTCTCTTAAAGGCGCTTTTGACCTCGCTGGTCGAGGACGCGGGAGTTACTCCGTCGGATATTACAGTCTATGACGTGTCTCGTCTGTTCCCCGATTACATGGAAAAGATGTGCACCGAGGGAATACTGAGCGGCGTGAATTTTGTGAACCGCGACAACGGAGTTGCCGATGAAAGCGCGCCGATCGTGTGGTCGCATGAATTCAGCGGCGCAGTGAATTATCTTCCGACCTGTGTTACCGAGGCGAAATATATGATAAACCTCGCTAATTTAAAGGGACACAGCTACGGGATTACACTGTGCGGCAAAAACCACTTCGGCTCGTTCATAAACGGAAACGCGATGCGTCCGCCCGAGGGAGCGAATCTGCATGGGTGGCTGACAAGAAACGAGATGGGAATTTACAGTCCGCTTGTGGACCTGATGGCGAACAAGCACCTCGGCGGCAAGACGGTTCTGTATATGCTCGACGCGATCATATGTGCTCCGTCGGAGGGCGCGTCGATCACGCTCAACAATTCAAAATGGCGGCAGGAGCCGTTTAACGGAGATTTCACATCAAGCATATTCGTGTCGCAGGACCCCGTCGCGATTGATTCGGTGGGCGCGGATTTCATTATCAACGAGCCCGCCGTCACGGAAAACAATTATGCCGCGCGCGATGTGACGAACGAGAATTATCTGCACGAAGCGGGTCTTGTTAAAAACGCGTCGTCGGGCACGGTCTATACCGACAGCTTTGGAACGACCGTTACCAATCTGGGCGTGCACGAGCACTGGAACAACCCGACCGATAAGCAGTACAGCCGCAACCTCGGCAAGGATGAGGGAATAGAGCTTGTAATGGCGAAACCGTCCGCAAGCGGAAACGTGACGGCTGAGTATGACGAGGAAAGCGGCGATGTCACGGTCAATAACGCTCCCGAAAACAGCACTCTGATTATCGCATTCTACAAAAACAATGTTTTGTCGGACGTAAAGCTGCATAGGGGAAGCGGCACGTTTACGGCAAATATAAGGAATGGCGCCGAGGATGCGGATAAGGCTAAAATATTTTTATGGGATATGAAAACCATACGCCCGCTGAGTGAGGCAAAAGAAATTATAACGGAGGCTGAAACAAAAATGAATGTGCAGGTAGGAGACGCGATATTTACCGCCACTCTTGAGGATAACGCGGCGGCCCGCGAATTTGTCGCGATGATGAAGGAAGCGCCGGTCACAATCAATATGAGTGATTATTCAGGATTTGAAAAGGTGGGTCCTCTCGGCAGAAGCCTCACGGAGAGCAACAGTCAAATGACAACAGTCCCCGGCGATATTGTGCTTTACAACGGCGATCAGATCGTTATGTTTTACGGCTCAAATTCATGGAGCTATACAAAGCTTGGGCATATTGACGACTTGACGGGCTGGGAGTCTGCTCTCGGCAGCGGCGATATTACAGCGGTTTTTTCGATTGGTAAATAAAGCTCTGACAAATAAGAGGATATTATGACAATACAAGGATTTTTGCAAAAAATGAAAGACGGAACAACGGCAAAAGCGGGGTCGGACACGCACCTTATGATGCACGAATTGAGTCAGCGCGCGCTTAAAATAACGGCGCGGCTCAACGGAGAATATCACGAGCCCGCGAAGCTTCGGGAAATTTTTTCGGAGCTTATCGGAAAGCCGGTCGACGAAAGCTTCGGGCTTTTCCCGCCGTTCTACACCGACTGCGGCCTGAATATCACGATAGGGAAAAACGTGTTTATCAACTCCGGCTGTCGCTTTCAGGATTGGGGCGGCATAACGATAGGCGACGGCGCACTTATCGGGCACAACGTCGTTATCGCCACAATAAACCACGATATATCCCCGGAAAAAAGGCACGACAATATCCCGGCTTCGGTCACGATCGGCAAAAACGTGTGGATAGGCTCAAACGCGACGATACTCCCGGGCGTAACGATAGGCGAAAATTCGGTGGTTGCCGCGGGCGCGGTCGTCACAAAAGACGTCCCCGCAAACACAATAGCCGCCGGCGTTCCCGCAAAAGTCATTAAAGAAATCGACCTTGACAAGCAAGATTAACAAAAATAAAACAAATAAGCCGAGGAGATAAACCTCGGCTTTAAATTCATTTTCGGTACCGACCGCCGTTTGGCGGATCGCCGATTTATACAGCTCTCTGAACCTTGCCGGATCTCAAGCATCTTGTGCAAACATAAACCTTCTTAGGAGTACCGTTGACAACAGCCTTTACACGTCTTACATTGGGCTTCCACATTTTGTTGGCTCTGCGGTGTGAGTGAGACACCTTGATACCGAAGCTTACGCCCTTTCCGCAAATTTCACACTTTGCCATGTATATACACCTCCTCGCAAATCTAATCATAATATCAACTCGAAACATTATAACAGAAAGAATCGCATAATGCAAGTGTTTTTTTAAATTTTTTTAAAATTTGTTGTTTTTGACAATATATATTTGTAACATTAATGTAACATGAGATTAATTGATATAAAATAATTCAATGTTATAATTAAAATATAATCTGGATAAATACCGAAAACAGGAGGATTGCAATGAAAAACTCAAGTATTTTCTTCAAAAAAACGATATGCTGCGCGCTTTCGGCCGCGCTGATCTCCATGGGAGGATATACCGCGGTAATAGCCGACGAGGAGACCGTTCCGCCTGCCACTATCAGTCCTGACGCGACGGAGCCCACCGAGGCGCCCGCTCCCACAGCGACCCCCGAACCCGAGGCGACGCCGACAGCCGCTCCCACCGAGACTCCGGAAGCGACCCCGGATTCTTCGGAAATGACTCTCAGGATAAACGCCTCTGTCTACAAGGAGTCGGGTTCAAAAACATACAGGGTCATCTTCAAAACCGGCGCGTCTCTTCCTGAGATAACCGCGTTCAACTTCACCGCTAAATTTGACGGCGCAACAGTAAAAGGATTCGAGACCGGAGAGAGCTTCAGCGGAAACGGAAATATATCCCGCTCTATCAAAGACGACTCCGAGATCACCTGCGAATGGGAAAACGGCACATCGCCTGTGAGCGGCGCTATCACGCTGTTTACAGTGACCGTTGAGTCAAACACGGCAATCAAAAACTCGAATACTGATGTGACGGCGTTCACCGCCAAGCTTCCCGACGGAAAAACTCTCGTGATAACGCCCGATTTGAACGTTTCGGACGGAACCGAGATAAAAGATCTGACACCGAGCGAACAGAATGTTTACGACGCTCTCACAAGCCTTCCCAAGGCTGAAAGCATGAGCTTTTACAAAGAGGACGGAAAGACCTACAACGATATAAACACGCTTTATGTAAATCCCATAAAAAAGGCGTTGGACGCTTATGACCTGCAGACCGATACGAGCAAGCAAAAGATAGACGACAATCTCAAAGCCAACGGCACATCCATCACCGCGATAAATGCGGCTCAGAGAGCGGCGGATGCCATGAACACAACCTTGGGAATTATGAAGCTGCGCGACGCGTATTACGGAGTGGCGAATGACAACAGCGCCATAAACTACGAATATCTCAAGAAAACATCCGAACTCGTGGATATGACGATACCCACCGCGCTCAGCCGCGCCGCAATCGCCGCGGAGCAGCTGACCGAGGCAGTCACAAAAATCAACGAATACGGCGAATATGTGGAATCGGCGCTTGAGAAAACCGCCGACAAAACATACGACACCTATAACACCAAGATCATGTCTTTGGATGTTCAGCTGACATCCGCGAACAAGTTCAACGACCATCCCTATTATCCCGAATATCTGACCTCAATAAAGGCCATAGCCCAAGCTCTGAGCAGCGATGTCAACGCAAACTACGACGGCAATTACAAGGATTATATGCTTCAGTCGATCGATTCGGTAATTGAAAAAATTGACAGCGGAAACGAGATACTGAAAAGCCTGCCCACGTTTGAGCTGCCCAAGAACTTCTCGGTTGGACATAATCTGAACTTCACCGTCACCAGATCAAAAAGTCTTGAGGACCAAAACGCCTATATTGACGTCAGCGTTTACAAAGACGGTGAGCTTATAGATCAAGTAAGCAATAAGGCCTTTAACTCGGGCAATCGCTCGCTGAACATTTCGCTCGTAACCAATGTAAACAAGTACGGCAGAAGCGGCGATGTCACAATAAAATGCTATTACAAGGTCGACTCAAGCTCATACTATATCGGCGAACATTCAACAACAATATTCTATTCGCCGCAAAGCAGCACCTTCGGCACAAACGGCAGCAGCGGCGGAAGCACCGGCGGCTGGAGCACCGACGACGGAAACACAACCTCAAACGAGAGACCGACCGCAGTGCCCGACGATTCGGACAGACCGACAGCGACGCGCGTTCCCAGTCAGGCGGACGACAATCCTTACAATGATATTGACGGCTATGACTGGGCAAAGGAATCTATAATCGGCCTCACAAACGCCGGAATAGTAAACGGCATGGGCGACGGCGGCTTCAATCCCGCGGGCAACGTTACGCGCGAGCAGTTCTGCAAGATGGTCGTTCAAATGTACGGATTGGACGCCTCGGAGACCTCGAGCTATTTTGACGACGTTGACGTAAACGCCTGGTACGCGCCGTATGTCACCGCCGCGGTCAACGCGGGATTCGTTCAGGGTCAATCGGACGATTATTTCGGCATCGGAGAATCGATCATGCGTCAGGACATGGCGACGATTCTATACAGAGCGATCAACATGACAAGCGACAAAGCAGAGATCAACTTCACCGACAACGACAATATTGCGGAATACGCGAAGGACGCGGTCGCCGAGCTGGTGGGTCTGGGCATAATGAACGGATATGAGGACGGCAGCTTTAAGCCTCGCGGCAGTGCGACACGCGCCGAGGCGGCAAAGGTGATCTGGGGAATATACAATTTGGCAAAATATTAAGCCGAAGCCCGAACTCGTGACAGAATATGAGGCACATCCCGCTTGAAATGCGATGTGCCTTTGTCACACAATATACAAAAAACGAAACAACCGAACAAGAAAGGAGACATGCTCTATGCGGCGGATATTCAGAAAGGAACAGGTGCTCACCATTCCCAATTTGCTCAGCACCGCGAGACTGCTGATGATACCGCTGATCGTGTGGCTTTACTGTTTTAAGGGTAATTATTATGCCGCGTCGTTTGTTATTCTGCTTTCGGGCGCTACCGATGTGGCGGACGGCATAATAGCGAGAAAATTTAATATGGTGTCCGATTTCGGCAAAATACTGGACCCCATAGCCGACAAACTGACCCAAGCCGCCATAATCGTGTCTCTGGCTTTCCGCTATAAACTGATGCTCGCGGTAATTATTATTTTTGTTTTGAAAGAGATAATAATCAGCGTGCTGGGCCTTAAAACTATCATAAGGACCGACACGGTGAACAGCTCCGAATGGCACGGCAAATTGAACACCATAGCGCTGTACATCGTGTTCCTGGTATTGATCCTGTTTCCCGATATAAACAGCGGCTTGGCAAACGCGCTGATCTGCTTTAATATTATTCTCATCATAATATCGCTGATACTTTACGCGCGGCGTTTTTCGGGTATCCTGAAGAAAAAAGCCGCAAAGTGATATCCGGGTTTTTGATCCCCGCTTTGCAAAACGCCAAATACGCCCGAAATTGCAGATTTAATTATTCCGCTAAAAATTTTTAAAAAACACTTGCATTTTTAAAAATTTATGGTATAATAGATCTTGCTGTGATCAACAGCGGAAAAATTAATAATTTATTATTTTATGGTTACGGAGTTGTATCGAAGTGGTCATAACGAGCACGATTGGAAATCGTGTTGTCCGTAGATCCGGGCACGTGGGTTCAAATCCCACCAACTCCGCCAAATAACAAAACCCGCGTTTTGCGCGGGTTTTGTTATATATATATTAAACTATAAAATCGGCGCAATTATTGGGCGTCGCGTTTAGCCTTTTCGAGGGCTTCCATGTATTCCTTCTCGGTCTCATAGTCCTCGGGATATACATCGTAATCCCAGCCGTCCTCGCAATAGTCTCTCCACCAATATTTTTCGTGCCAAACCTTTTCGGCTTCCTCAAGGGCGTTTTCGTATTCCTCCTCGGTCTCGTAGTCCTCGGGATATACATCGTAGTCCTCGCCGTCCTCACAATAGTCTCTCCACTCATGCTTAGCCTCTTTAAGCGCGCTCTCAAATTCCGCCTTGGTTTCAAAATCCTCGGGATATACATCGTAGTCGTAGATATCATCGCAGACGCTTTCTATCCACTCTTCGCGTGCGTCACTGAGCGCTTCCTCATAATCCTCTTCGGTCTCATAATCTTTCGGATCGACGCCGAATTCAGAGCCGTCTTTGCAGCTTTCGCGCCATTTGTACCGAGCCTCCTCAGCCGCGTCATTTAAAGCATCATAATACTCGTATTCGTTTTCAAAATCCTCGGGGTCAAGATCGAACTCCGAGCCATCCTCGGCATAAGTCCTCCAATCATCCTCGTCGGATTCTTTCTCGTCTTTTGTGACATCGAGATACAATTTGTGCGCAAGCCACCACTCAAGCCGGTCAGTCTTGCCGTCATGGTTAAAATCAAACAAATCATCCAAAAATCCCATTTTTATCATCCTTTCGGAGCCGAGACCCCGCCTTTATAAAAAGCGGGGTCCGATTTAATTATAGATTTTTTATGTTTATTTTCCCAGCGACTCTTTTGCGGGAACCACAACCTCTTTGTTGTAGCAGTCAAACATACCGTCAACCGCCTTGAGGTCCTTAGGTTTGCCCGTGAGCAAGCTTACGACCGGAACGATAACCAGTCCGGCCAGCATCGCGATAACGCCGCAGTTAATGGGCGATTTCAGGATCTCGGGGAAGATGCCGGGCGTCAGGATATTGAGTATCATAATGCCCGCGCCAAAGATAAAGCTTGCCCAAACCGAGATCTTGTTGGTTCTCTTCCAGTAGAGGCCGTACATGAACGGAGCGAGGAACGCGCCCGCCAGAGCGCCCCAGGATATACCCATCATCTGAGCTATGGCGCTGAGCTTATCCTTGTTAAGCGCGATTATCGCGGATATGGCGATAAACACAACGATAAGTATTCTCATGATAAGAACCTGCTTCTTCTCGTCCATGTTCTTGATAACGTGGCCCTTGAGAAGGTCGAGCGTCATGGTCGAGCTGGACGCCAGAACCAGAGACGAGAGCGTTGACATGGACGCCGAAAGCACCAGCACGATAACGACAGCGATCAGAATATCCGGAAGACCCGAGAGCATTGTGGGAATGATCGCGTCAAATCCGCCCTCGATCGCGCCGCCGGGCAGGAACGTGAGCTTATCGGTGAACAGTCTGCCGAATCCGCCGAGGAAGTAGCAGCCGCCCGCGACAACCAGCGCGAAGAACGTGGAAATTATAGTTCCCTTCTGAATGTCGTTCTCGCTCTTGATGGCGTAGAACTTCTGTACCATCTGGGGCAGCCCCCATGTGCCCAGCGAGGTGAGCAGCACGACGAACAGCAGTCCCAACGGATCGGGGCCGAAGAACGAGTTGAACGCTCCGGGAACCCCTGTGGGCGCCTCGATCGCGGCAAGGCCGTTAAGAGCCTCGACAAAGCCGCCGTTCTGGACCAGCACCGCGGCGATGACCGCCACTATGCCGAACAGCATGATAACGCCCTGGATAAAGTCGTTGACCGCGGTGGCCATATATCCGCCCGCGATTACGTAAACGCCTGTCAGCACCGCCATTACGATAACGCATACCGAGTAGTCGATCTTGGGGAACGCCATCGAGAAAAGTCTCGAAAGGCCGTTATAGAGCGACGCGGTATAAGGGATCAGGAATATGAACACGATAACGGAGGCCGCTATCTTGAGAGCCGTGCTCTGATATCTTTTTCCGAAATACTCGGGCATCGTGGCGCTGTGCAGGTGCTGTGTCATAAGTCTGGTGCGCCGTCCGAGGATTATCCACGCGAGCAGTGAGCCGATGACCGCGTTTCCTATACCTATCCAAGACGAGGCGATACCGTACTTCCAGCCGAACTGGCCCGCGTATCCGACGAAAATAACCGCCGAGAAATACGATGTGCCGTACGCGAAAGCGGTGAGCCACGGGCCGACAGAGCGTCCGCCGAGGACAAATCCGCTTACGTCAGTCGAATGCTTTCTGCAGTAGATTCCCACCGAGACCATAACCGCAAAGAAAACGATCAACAATCCGATTTTCAAAACCATTTTTTGAATCATCCTTTCTTTTTTGCGGGCAAAACAAAAAACCCGCTCTCTATTTTTAAACAGAGGACGAGCTTCACCCGTGGTACCACCTCAATTCACCGCTGCCTCACAGCCGCGGCCTCAGAAGGTATCATCAATACCCATGTTCTGTGACGGGAACTCCCGTTGCAGCCTACTCGGGCGGCTCAAACCCTTTCGGTGCACTGCTCGCGGAATGTATTCGAAAACGCTTCCGTCATTGCCTCGCAGCTCCCGGCAACTCTCTCCAGACTTTCACGCATCTACTTGTTTCCGCTCAAACGCATTTATATAGTATACTTATATTAACATAAATCTTTGATTAATGCAAGAAAAATTTTATAAAAAATAAAAATTTTTGCGATTTTAAAAATGGCGCCCGTTTGGGCGCCTTGCGTATTTATTGGGAAGAAATTAATTTGTTTTTCATTTTTGCCACCTTGTTTGCCTCGCCCTAAATCCGTAGGGCCGGATGCCCACATCCGGCCGGCGGCTTGTGGGCAAGCCGCCCTACGAACGTAGGGACTAGTGATTAGTGAATAGCGGATAGGCCACCCCCTCAGTCGCCTTCGGCGCCAGCATTAAGGAAGCTCTTGGTCAAAATTGCTTGCAATTTTGAAAGATAGCTTTGAACCCGCAAGCAAGCTTGCTGATTATCCCCTCCTAAAGGAAGGGGAGCCTTATTCTTGCCTCCCCTGCGACAGTGGGGGAGGGGGACTGTGGCCGGAGCCGCGGAGCGGGTTCGTGGCACAAACATATTCCGTTTCCGGATATAAACGAGGCCACAAATCATTAACATAAGCGGACATGACGCTTGCGGTGGTAGGGGTATTTTTGATTATTTCACCTCAACTACCGCGATCGTGCTTCTTGTGCTTTCGCCTTTTTGGTTGTAGGCTAACGCCGATATGTAGTGTGTTCCCGCGGCGGCCGATTCTATGTTAACATTCACCTTGTCCGTCTCATGCTCGGATATTATTTTGTCGCCGTCGTATATCACTATCTTTGTTATCGGGCTGTCTCCTACGGGCGAAGCCTCGGCTGAAACCGCGATATTGTTGCCGCTTGCGCTTGCGTTTGCGATAACATCGGGATTGGTCGGATTTTCCTGCTGCTCGGTCCACTCATTGACATACGCTTCGATCCACGTGTAGCCTTTCCAGCGTCCGCTCGGAACTATGTCGCCCTCATAGGCTCCGCCCATGCCGTTTGCGTCTTTCCACTCCTGCGGAATTTCGAACCAACGATACACAGTCGGGTACTGCATTACGCCTCCGACCTCTGCCTCGGTGTCGATTATTCGGCCCGTTCCGTTTTTAACATCGTTTATCACTCTCGCGTCGGTCTCGTCGCGCCTCGGCAGCGACGCTCCGATATGTTCGAGCAGCGTGTCATATGTTTCCTCTGCGGTCTGCGTCGTCACGGGATATTTTTCCTCAAACTTAAAGTGTACGGCTTTTGCCTCGTCGGTGATAGTATCCTTTGTCCAGACATAGTATTTCGCCTCCGTGCTGTCGTGATCGACTCCCTTTGAGTTGTCGGCCGTGACAGCCTCGCTGCCGTCCATATAGTTTCCGTCAACATACAGGTCGGTCGACCATTTTGATATCAGGCCGTTTCCGCTTGAGGAAGTCTCATATATTCTCGAACGGTGGCTGGTTGTCGACGGGCCGGGCTTGTAGTAGCAGTTAATTATGTTCGCCGCCATAGCGCCCTGTCCGCCGTAGGCCGAGTTGCCGCCCCAGTTGTAGATTATGTTGTTGCGAAGGTCGGTCAGATCGGTTTGCTCGCTCATATCATAATCCAGGCTGCCCTGGAAGAGACCGGCCGATAAGCGCGGATTTCGGCTGTCGTGACAGGCCATGAGGTTGTGGTGGTAGCTCGCGTTTGAGCCGCCCCAGATTCCGCCGTAGCCGTGGGAGCCCTTTGAATGGCCGCTGTTTTTCAGGCTCTCGGAGCTTATGCAATTCTGGAGCGTGAAGTTACCGCAGTCATAGAACGAGATACACTCGTCAACGCTGTAGCTCACCGAGCAGTGGTCGATTATTGATTCGCTCGAGCCTATGCCGCCGAAGCCGTCTCCCTCAATTTCGTGTTTGTATGTGGGTCTCAGCCTCAGATAACGGACTATGTCGCCCCCTTTCAGATCAAGAGGCGCGCCGGTTATCGTTATGCCGTCGCCGGGCGCGGTCTGGCCAAGGATCGTCACGTCCTCGATCCTTGTGATCGACTTGCTGAGGTTTATCGTGCCGCCCACGTCAAACACGACTATTCTGCCGGGCTCAGACACCGCGTCTCGGAACGAGCCCTTGCCGCTGTCGTTTAAGTTGGTGACGTGGTACACCTCGGCGCCGCCTTTTCCGCGTCCGCCGGTGGAATATTTACCTCCGCCCTCGGCGCCGGGGAATGCGGTGAGAAGCGGAGTTGTCGTGTACGGCAGAGCCAAAGGCCTGCAGCTGTCCGTGCTGTCCCACAGCATGGTTTTTATGTATTCGCCCTCCGCGTCGGTCAATATAGTTTTGCTCATCATCACATCAAATACAGATCCTTTGGAGCTTTCTGTCTTAAAGGTCTCAACAGCCGCGTCAAGCATAATATCATCCTTGTATTTTGCCATGACAACGGTAAACTCGGTTCCCTCGGGTATGTCGCTCGTAACTATTATTGTGATTCTTCTGCCGCCCACTTCCCAAATCTTAAGAGGCATATTATCCGTCGGCTCGGGAGTCGCGGGAGGTCTGGTCGCCCTCGGCGGAACCGTCGGAGGCACCGGAGTGGGCGTGGGTGTGGGTGTCGGTGAGGGTTTGGGCGTTGGCGTGGGCGTCGGCGGCGCTGTCGGCACCGGCGTAGTGTCGGGCGTCGACTCGTAATACATTTCCGCGTTTTTGAGCGAGTCATTGCCGCTGCCTATCTCGATTGCTTCCCACTGTTCCTTTGTGCCTTGATAATACACATTTTTCGGCATATTAAAAGAATTGAAAACATTATCCTCGATCTTTGTCACGCTCGCGGGTATAATGACCGTGCTCATTGAACAGTTAACGGCTTTTTTGGTTATCACGACCGTTCCCTCGCCAATCTCCACGGTATCAAGCGAACCCGAACGGAAAACGATTCCGGTGTCGGTCAAGCTTGCCGGGATCCTGAGTTTTTCAATATAGGAACCTCGAAAAGCGTTGGCGCCGATCGTTGTGAATCCGTCCGGAAGCTCGACGTCGGTAACAGCGCAAAACACGAAAGCCTCGTCTCCTATGGTTTTAAGGTTATTCATGCCCTTTACGGCGGTTATTTTAACGCAGTTATAGAACGTGCGGTAACCAATGTTTTCAAGGGCGGAGAACGCGCCGAGGTCGCTTATGGCCGCGCGGTAAAACGCGGTGGTTCCGATGTCGGTCACTCCGTCAAATCCTTCCATAGTCTCCAGAGCGGCGCATGAGTAAAACGCGTTGTCATCTATCTTTTTGAGGTTCGTCGTTCCCGTGACCGATTTGAGCGACGCGTTGTAGGCAAACGCGTATTCGCCGATCTCGCTCACGCTGTCGGGTATCACATACTCCGCGTCGGTCCTGCCCGTCGGATATACGAGCAGTACCGAGCCGTCTTTGTTAAAAAGCACACCGTTTTCGGACGAAAAGTACTCGCTGGCCGCCTCGGCGTTTACGGCGGTAAGAGATGAAAGATTTGTGAACGCTCTGCTTGCTATAGTCTTAACGCTCGCGGGTATGGTGTACTCGCTGCCCG
This sequence comes from uncultured Monoglobus sp., assembly GCA_947624775.1. Classification (GTDB taxonomy): domain Bacteria; phylum Bacillota; class Clostridia; order Monoglobales; family Monoglobaceae; genus Monoglobus. Next base: position 330 of record CANQLT010000013.1, on the reverse strand, counting down.
TTTTTCCCGGCGGATAGCACACAAGCTCCGTTATATCCTTGTCGAACAAAACGCCGCCGACAGACGCGAAGCGCGTGTTCTCGGGCGAGACGCTTATCTCGGAAAGCGCCGAACAGCCGTTAAAGGCGGTCGGGCTCACGCTCTCCGTGCCCTTGTGGATCGTAAGCGACGCAAGGCCGCTCTGCGCGAAAGCGTTATCGCCGATAACCGTCAGGCTGTCGGGCAGAGTTATGTCTTTCAGCGCCGCGCACGACCTGAAAGCCGAGTCGCCTATCTCGGTCACTCCCTCGGGCAAGGTGACCTTGCTGAGCTCGGCGCACTGCATAAACG